>JBEKXG010000176.1:0-8300 GCA_049512295.1 Syntrophobacteraceae bacterium | reverse complement strand
CGGGTTCGAGCGCTGGAAAAACTGCGCGAAGCCGGGCGCGCCCGCCGTGAACTCACAGGCTCCGTTCGCATGAATGCGCAGGAGGCTGCCCGCTCCGGCAAACTGGTCATCGAGGCTGAAAATGTGAGTTACGGCTACCTCAACCAGGCGCCCGTAATCCGGGATTTCTCCACGATCATTATGCGCGGGGACAAAATTGGAATCATCGGCCCGAATGGTTCGGGCAAAACGACCCTTTTGCGGCTGTTTTTAGGGGAATTGCTGCCGCAAAGCGGAGTGGTGCGGCACGGTGTCAAACTTGAAGAAGCCTATTTTGACCAGCTTCGGGGGCAACTGGACGAGAACAAATCGGTGCTTGAAAATGTCGGAGACGGCAACGACTCCATCCTGTTTAACGGCAGGCCCAGGCATATCATGGGTTACATGCAGGATTTCCTGTTTTCCCCGGAACGCGCCCGATCCCCCGTGCGCACACTCTCGGGGGGAGAGCGCAACCGCCTCTTACTGGCGCGACTGTTCATAAAGCCATCGAATCTGCTCATCATGGATGAGCCTACAAACGATCTGGACACCGACACCCTCGAGCTTTTGGAATATCTGCTCCTGGATTATCCAGGAACTTTGCTCCTGGTAAGCCACGACCGGACCTTTCTCAATAATGTCGTGACAAGCACTCTGGTGCTCGAAGGCAATGGCAGGGTCGGCGAATACGTGGGCGGCTATGATGATTGGCTGCGCCAGCGAAAGACGGCCACTGCTGCCGGGCGGGAAAAGCCTCTCGTCAGACCGAAGGAGGACCGGCCCGGACGCGAACCCCGGCAAACACTCAGCTATAAAGAACAGCTCGAACTGGCAAGCTTGCCGGAAACCATTGAAATCCTGGAAGCAGAGCAAAGCAGGCTGTACCAGGCGATGTCCGGTCCATCGTTTTACCGGCAAACCGGCCCGGAAATAGCCGGTGCGAAAGCCCGGCTAAAATCCATCGAGACGGAACTGGATGAGGCATACCAGCGCTGGGAAGTCCTGGATGCCAAGGCGAGCGTCACCGGCACGGATGTAGACATACGGCGCCGATGATGCCCGGCGCGTCCAGGCGGAGTGGGGGCGTGTGGGGCGCAGCTTCCCGCGCTTTTTAACGCTCTATCTTTGATCTTTGAACGCGATTTGGTATCAAAGGCCGTCCCGCGGGAGGAAGAGGCGCGAACAATTCGTTTTGCGCTTAGCTGAGGCAGCCTGTATACTGCGACTGTTCATTTCCACCGCACCCGATCGAGGGAATAATGAAAAATGTCGCCGGATTCATAACCATCGTCTTTCTGATTTTTGCCGCACCGGGGCCGGCCGCTGCAATCGCCGGCGGCGCGGAGTCAGCGGCTGAAAGCCCGAGGCATTTTTCCTTCGTCCCCCAGTGGATACCCCAGGCGCAGTTCGCAGGCTACTATGCCGCATTCGAGAAGGGCTTTTACGCAAAGTACGGGCTCGAGGTCGATATCCTCCGGGGGGGACCGGGAAGGCCTTCGGCGGAATTGCTCAAAAAGAACACGGCCGATTTCGGCACGCTGTTTCTTTCCTCCGCAATAGTGGAACGGGCAAGAGGGACCAGGCTGATCAACGTGGGCCAGATCGTTTCGAAGTCCTCGTACACCCTGATAGCGAAGAAATCGAGCGGCATCAAATCGCTGAAGGACATGAACGGCAGAAAGACGGGACTCTGGGGAGCGGAGCTGAGCATACCGCCCATGACCCTCTTCAAGTTATATGACGTGAAAGTCACCGTCGTTCCACAATCCGCGACGGTCAACCTTTTCCTTCGAGGCGGCGTGGATGTCGTCTCAGCGATGTGGTACAATGAGTACCATACCATTCTGGACTCGGGAGTCGAACCCGGGGACCTCGTGGTCTTCCACCTGGCCGATTTCGGAATAAACTATCCGGAAGACGGTATATACTGCCTTGAAAGCACTTTCCGCAAAGACCCGCAAAGCTGCTGCCGCTTCGTTCGAGCATCCGTCGAAGGCTGGAGATATGCTTTCGAGCATCCGGAGGAGGCGCTCGATATCGTAATGAAATACGTAAACGAGGCCAATGTGCCGACGAACAGGCAGCATCAGAAATGGATGCTCGAACGTATGCGCGAGGTGATCGAGCTGCCCGGCGGGCAAAGCTATCCAGCGTCCCTGAAAGAGGAAGACTACGTGACGGTCGCCGGCGAACTCTGGGCGAGCGGCATAATCAACGATGTTCCCGCATTCCCGGACTTCTTCGCAAACTGCGCTGCTGTCAATGAAAAATAGAGGCCTCGCATTCAGACTCATTATCTTCACCCTTTCCGGCACGATGGCCGTATTTCTTTGCGCCTTCATCTATTTTTATCTCTCCTCGAAACAATCCATGATGAAATACGTCGAGGAGAATGCGCGCAATCTCACTCATTCCACGGTGCAACGGGTCGAAAAGGTGCTCCGGGGTGTGGAAAAGGTCCCTCTCAACTATGCATCCCTTTTGTCGGAAGAACGTTATGAAGCAGGGGATATACCCCGGCTGGCGGAGCTGATGGTCGCCGCCAACAGGGAAATCTACGGGGCGGCGGTAGCGTTCGAGCCCGGAACGATCGCTGCAGACGCCCACTATTTTGAGCCTTACTGCTATAGAAAAGGAAACGGCGGCCTGACGAGCGTCATGCTTGGCGATGAGTCCTACAATTATTTCACCATGGACTGGTACCAGATCCCAAAGGAACTGAACAGCGCGGCGTGGACCGAGCCATACTATGATGAGGGCGGCGGGAACATGGTCATGGCCACCTTTTCGGTTCCTTTTTACAAGGAACTGCATGGGGAAAAGCGTTTCCAGGGGGTAGTGACAGCGGATGTCTCGCTCCATGGACTCCAGGACATGATCTCGGCCATCAAACTGTACCGGTCGGGTTACGCCTTTTTGATTTCGCACAACGGAGTTTTCGTCACCAATCCCGACAGCCGCATGATCATGACTAATTCGATATTCAGCATTGCCGAAGAAAAAGGGAGCGCTGAGCTTCGCCGGATCGGAAAAGAGATGATAGGAGGCGGCGAAGGCATGGTCGCCCTGGACCACGATCTGCTGTCGAAATCCAAGTGCCGGCTCTACTACGCCCCGCTCTCCTCCATAGGATGGTCGCTCGGGATAGTTATTCCGGAAGATGAGTTGCTTGCGGAAGTGCATCGCCTTGGCCGCACGGTCATTTTGATCGGACTTTCCGGCGTTTTCCTGATGACTGTCCTTGTCACGCTGATCGCCCGGAGAATTACCGGGCCTCTAGAGGCCTTGACCGCGTCAACCGTCGAGATTGCCCGCGGCAACCTGGACGCGAGATTGCCCGATATCCAAAGTGGTGATGAAATCGGCACCTTGACCCGTTCATTCGAAGGTATGCGGCTTGCCCTGAAGGACTACATCAAAAACCTTACAGAAACAACGGCGGCCAAGGAAAGAATTGAAAGCGAACTGAAGATTGCCCGCACTATTCAGATGAGCTTTCTCCCCAAGGCGTTTACACCCCTGCCGGGAAAGAACCGGTTCGAAATATCCGCCAGGCTCGAGCCCGCGAGGGAAATCGGCGGAGACCTCTATGACTACTTTCTCATTGACAATGAACACCTGTTCTTCGCTGCCGGCGATGTCTCCGATAAAGGGATGCCGGCGGCGCTCTTCATGGCTGTGACGAAGACACTGCTCAAGGGTATTGCCGAAAGCGGCATGGACCCCTCCGAAATCCTGCACAGATCGAACCTGGAACTTTGCGGAGAGAATGACTCGATGATGTTCGTCACTGTATTCTGCGGCATTCTCAACCTGCGGACGGGATTGTTGAAGTATTCGAACGCCGGGCATGAACCACCGATCATCGTCAGGAGGGATTGCCAGCCGGAGATTCTCCCCGTTCCCGAAGGATTTCTGCTTGGAGTCGAGGAGGAGTCGAGATATCAGACCAGGGTAACTGTACTCGAGCCCGGAGACAGGTTAATTGTTTATACGGACGGAGTTACCGAGGCGGTGAATGCTTCGGGAGAGCTGTACTCGCTCGCAAATCTCATGGATACCGTCCGGCGCTGCTCCTCGCTTGGCGCCGACGCAATTTCCAAAGAGATCATGGAATCGGTGAAACGGTTCTCGACGGGCATTGCGCAGGCGGACGACATCACCGTGCTCGCTCTCTGCCTGACCGGCTCAATGGTTTGAACATTTTCAAACCCATCCAAAGATGGCGCACAAGGGGAAACAAAAAATGGAATTGAAGGGTTACAAACAGGACAGATTTTTGGTCGTAAAAGTCAGCGGCCGCATGGACGCCACTTCAGCCCCGGAATTCGAAAAGTCTTGCCTCGAATGGATAGAGCAGGGCGAATCCACGCTCATTGCGGACCTGGAAGCGTTGGAATACATGAGCAGCGCAGGCCTTAGGAGCATTTTGATCGTCGGCAAGAAACTCAAGTCGGTCAGCGGCAGCCTGTCTTTCAGCTCCCTGTCGCCGAATGTCGCGCATGTGTTTTCGATTTCCAACTTTGCTTCCATGTTCCCGGTGCATGATTCACTCGATCAAGCCCTGGGGAATTCCTGAGGAATCTCAAATGGCGACATTGCGCCTCCCTGCGGTCATGGAATCGCTCGAGTCCTTTCGGTCCTTTGTTCTCCAGCAAATGGAGCGCGAGGGCGGTCTCGAGGGTCTGTTATCTCAAGTTGAGCTCGCCCTGGAGGAAGTCCTGGTCAACGCGATAAGTTATGCGTATCCGCAGGGGAGCGGGGAGATCGAAGTCGAGTGCCGCGCCGACGGCCCTGGAAGGTTCTACCTGGCCCTCAAGGATTGCGGCGTCGCCTTCAACCCTCTCGAGCAGGCTCCGCCGGACCTCTCGAAGGACATCTCGAGCCGCCCGATAGGCGGTCTGGGCATTTACCTGGCAAAGCAGATGGCCGCCCGGTTAAGCTACGAACACCGGGATGGCTGCAATGTCCTCATGCTGTGGTTCGAAAAGAAAGGATGAGTAATGAATTCCTGAGTCCTTTACCCGGAGGCCCCTTTCGCGGTCCTTCAACGTGAATTCCAATAACTCTTTTGCCCGGTCCGAATAGAGGTTTATGGACTCCAGGGCGGGCGTTCCGGTTAGTTTTTGCAGCAGGAACCCGTCCGTATCGAACCATCGCGGCAGGTAGCCTCCAAAAAAATAGCCTTTTGAGAGCAGCCCTCTGAAGATGTCCCCGGCTCCCGGGTCGCCTATGTTTAGAAAAATCTGCCGGACCTTGCAGCCCTTCCCGGACGCCGTCGATTCGAAATTGCCGATAACCCGGCCGGCATCGGCGCCGGCTTTAATGAAGGAACCACACCCCAAGCGTCCTCCGGTTTGAAACGGTCGACCCTGAATTTGAGACCGGGAGGGACGGGTTCGGCTGTTTCGCGCAATATCTCGAGAGCTTCCTTCCTGGTGGTGATTTTGTTCATCAGGACCCCCGGATTCAATTAAGGCTGCCGCCCGTCTTCAAATTCGAGCTGACCTCTTCCCAGTCGCGTCTCAGAACACGAAGCATCTCTTCGGCCCGGCCGGAGAAAAGGCGAATGCCCTCCCAACCGGGCGTCCCTACGATTTTTTGCATCAGCATCCCGTCATCGTCGAACCAGCGAGGCAGTATTCCACCGATGAAATAACCACGGCTGCGGAGCACTTCCACCGCGTGCGCAACCCAGGGGCAGGCAAGATTAAGATAGACCTGAATTACCTTGATGCCTGCCGGGATGGTTTCATTTTCCAGGGTGTTCAAATAAGACTCGAAATCTTCTCCTATCGCCGAGACGTTTATTCGGGCGACCCCCGCAAATTCAAAGACCAGTGTCGAGCCATGAGAAGGAACGCCGGCGGGTGCTTGTGTCCGGCTGATGTCGAATGTGCGCCGGTCGTCCAGCTCTGAATAGAGAAAACAAAAGACGTTCTCATAAACGGGAGGGATATAGACCGTATGCGGCCTGGAAACATAGGTTCGGAACGCAAGAAGGGAAGCGACTCGTCCGGAGGATATCTTCTCCTTTGCATAAGTCTCCCCAGGCATCAGATCGACTTCCAGCCCGGTCTCCACGTGCTTGTGGCGCATGACCGCCTTCTGCACATAGACGTGATTGCAGACCGACTCGCCCCATACCGCCTCAACCCCCAGTTCGGGGGCAAGTCTTTCGTATAAATAGTCAAACATCATCAGGCTGACGCCCGCCTTGCGGTACCCGGGCAATACGAGGCCGGCCGCGCACTCATAAAGGCCGGGATACGGGGAAGAGCGCAAAAGCGCCAAGTGTCCGACGATATCCCCGCTCTCTTTTCGCGCCACTATGGAGTAGTTTTCCCCCATTTCCAGCGCTGCGAGGAGATCCCGGGGGTCATAGAAGCGTTTCACGGGATATTCGCCGCCATAAACGGCATGGAACAGCCGGCCTATCCCCGGGGCGTCTTCGGGGCGGAGAAGGTGTATGAAGATCTGTTCACCGGAGGCTGTTTCACACACATCCGGCTCGACCTGAGGGACTTTACTGAAATCATGCATCGCTCACTCCTCCAAGGGTGCAGGGATAATGTGGGGCGATCGCCAGGCGTAGGAGGAGATTGCCCGCAACGGTGCGGCGATAATCCGCATCGGCCCGGACGTCGCTGATGGGGGTCACGGCTTTTTGAACCAGGGCGGCGGCCTCATGCAGGCGTGCAATGGAGAGCGTTCCGCCGATGAGCGCCTTCTCAGCCTCGCGGCATGTTACGACCGTCGGCCCGACGCTGCCCCACGCAAGGGCAGCCTTCTCCACCATGCCGCCGGGCGCGACACGAAGAAGGGCCGCCAGGCTGACCACCGAGCAGGCGAGGGCATTGCGCAGTCCCACTTTCTCAAAATGGTGCAGATTATATTCTTCGGGTTTTTTCACCCATACCGCCGCCAGGATTTCTCCCGGCTGAAGGCGCGTGGCGCCCGGCCCCAGTATGAAGTCCCCGATTTGCATCTTCCGCAGGCCGCCCTTCGAGCGAAGCTCGACCTCGGCCTTCAGCGCGTAAAGAGGCGGAAGCGTGTCTCCCGCAGGGGATGCGGTGCAGACGTTGCCGCCGATAGTGCCCATGTTCCGGATGAGTGGAGAGCCGAGCTTTTTGACCGCCTGCCCAAGGACTGGCAGATGGTTTTGAACCAGCGGATCCTCGAGAAGGCAAGCGAGCGTCGCACACGAGCCGATACGGATATTTTCGCCGCGTTCGGCCACGCCTTTCAGTTCCTCGATTCGCTCAAGACAGATCAGGGCTTCTGGATTCACCTGGCCATTGTACAGATCCACCAGGAGGCCGGTGCCGCCGGCATAGACATTCGCCAGCGGATGGCTCTCGAAACACTGCCAGAGTTCGTCCACCGAACCGGGCAAAATGACTTCCCTCATCCTGGAGTCCCTTCGCGCAGCTTTGCGGCGGCTGCTTTCACAGCGTCCACTATTTTCACGTAGCCGGTGCAGCGGCACAAATTACCGCTCATCCCCTCCCGGATTTCTTCCCTGGTCGGATCGGGGTTTCGATACAGCAGATGCACCGCCGCAAGCACCATCCCGGGAGTACAGAACCCGCACTGCACGGCTCCGTATTCGATAAAAGCCTCCTGAACGGGGTGCAGGCTTCCGTTTGCGGCAAGACCCTCGATGGTGGTGACGTGACGCCCCTGGAGCTGGGCGGCCGCCATCAGGCATGAGAGGCAGGCCCGGCCGTCCACCAGGATGGTGCAGCCCCCGCATTCCCCCGCGCCGCAGCCTTCTTTCGTACCTGTCAGCCCCAAGTCTTCGCGCAGCACGTCCGAGAACCTGCGGTCCGGAGGGACCTCCACGCAGGTTTCTTTGCCGTTCAGAAAAAATGAGATTCTCACCCGAAGACTCCTTAAATGCCAAGTTTCGTTCAAGATCGAAGCAAAGGAAAAGAGCGGGGGAACATTTCCCATAAGCGCTAACTTAATCGCAGCATCGCTCCAGCGGAAGCCCTGCGAAAACCGGAAGAGGCCTCTTGTTCGTCATTCCGGCGAAGGCCGGAATCCAGTCAAACGAGCGTGTTATACAAATCCTCCCAATTGCGATTAGCACTCTCAATTAGCCGCATTTTCCACTTTCGCTTCCACTCTTTCAATTGCTTCTCCCGCTGAATGGCGGACTCCATGCTCTCGTGCGGTTCGTACCAAACCAGGTTATGAATGCCATAGCGTTGTGTAAACCCTTCCACCAGATTGTTTCTATGCTCCCAGATTCTCTTAACAAGGTTTGAAGTCAC
>JBEKXG010000175.1:0-8341 GCA_049512295.1 Syntrophobacteraceae bacterium | reverse complement strand
TCGATATTACGCTTGTCCATAACTCAGACTCTAACCACACCAAAGGGGGCGAAACGGGTTCGACGGAGGTAAAGAAGCTTAAGTTGCATGCCGAGGTTCCTGGCTGCTCGTTAAACGGTTGGGAAATAAAACAAACGCAGACGATTACGCGTACGCTGTAGCCGCTTAATCGCGGCTGCCGTCTCCAGGTTCTGTACCCGCGGGGACCCAGGGGGCGTCGACTAAGTGGGATGGCTGCCGACATGGTGCTCGCAACGGAGGCAGTGACATTTAGCGAGCTGGTTCTGGCTACATCCCGTCCGCAGGAGGTTTCCAGGACGAGATTCAAAGTGCGGAATAAGCATGTAGAAGCTTTGGCGGAATGCTTTCGGACGCGGGTTCAACTCCCGCCGCCTCCACCAGTTTTTGAAATTAAATATTAGTTACCCGGCAAAACAGAGCCTTTGATTTTCACCGTGACTTATAGTGAAATTGGAGGCTTTCTTTTTTTCAATCCGTTGCTTAAAGCCGATCAATTGCTTAAGACCTTAACATTTCTCTTGAATCCCCGTTCCAGATGCTTTATTTCAGGAACGTAAAATTTGTAATTCCCCCCAAGGTTTCGACCTTGGGCTGCGAAGCCCCCTAGTGGGGCTTCTGCTTTATGGGAGAGAGATGCGGACTTATATTTACATAGACGGTTTCAACTTTTAATGGCCCTGCGGCCTGCGCGAAGAGCGAGGATTGAGCGATGAGGCCCCGGACTGGACACTTCCGGGGTGACGAGGACCTCTCCGCGTGCGGGGTAATGAGGAACCAAATTTCTCATCGGAAATCGCGAGTTTACCATCCCGACTTTCCGGATGGGCGCTATTCAATTTTCAAAGAGCCGACAAGGTCCTGTGCAACTCATCGATCTGACTGGTAAAAGGAGCTTCTCATTGCAAATGCAGGCGAATTGCGATGGCACGTCCCGCAATCCGTTGATTTTATTAGCTATTGGAATTTCGTTTTCTGCAATAACAATGGGAAATGCATCGACGCGATCCATTGAGCACTGACACGAAGCCGCATTCAAGCGCTCACTGTGTTGGCTTCGTCGTCGCCTCCTTGACGTACTATGGTGTACGCCTGCGTCGTCTCCTTCTTGGCGCCTTGTTATCATTTTGAATGCGACTCCGTATGACACCGGCACGCGACGCAAAGCCGCGAAGAAGAATGAGCAGCACTGTTGCAGTCCAGTCCACGATCCAGCCTCGGGGATTCGCGTGAAAAATACCGGGGGCACTCGTTTGCCGGTTGAACCTGAATTCCACAATTCCTGAATATTATAGCATGAAGAGATTTAGCCCTGCCAAACGGCAACCAGAAGCGGCAACGAGAAACGGCAACCAGAAACGGCAACCAGAAGCGGCAAAAAGCAGGGAAGATCCAGGAGCGGGGAGCGAGAAGGGGGAGCGCTGCGGAGTGAAGAGCGCGAAGATAAGAAAATGGCCGGGTAAATGACCCTTTGCCGATTTATTCAGAACTGCCGAGTGCTGTGACCAGTCCCACGCGGAACGATTATTTCACGGTCGGGGTTTGTTTTTGGGAGGAAGTGCCGGAGGGTTTGCGGAACGGATGGCAAATCCGGCCAATCGATGCCCTCTTCGAGTGCTTACAGCGATGATTTTGATACCGTTGATCGGCTAATCTCATTGTCCAAAGATAAGCTTGCGGAATATTTAAGATTAGCCAGTCAAGGGCCCGAAAAACACATTTTAAGACTCGAAAATAGCCAATCAGGAGCACTCATTTCTTGGGCAGCCCCGCGTTAGCGCGCCCCGACCCCGAACGCAGACCCGATAAAAGATGCATATTTATGGACGGGAAATGAATCTGGTTCCGATCATGCCAAAAGGCTTAACGTCTGCACCCAGGACCAAGTAAATTCCCTGACGGCAGTCTACCAGCAGTTTTTCGACCAGTCGCCCACGCCTAGACAGTACGCGAAACGTGGCAAACACTGGCTGGCATTCCTGGTACTGCGTTCGACGGGCGCTCGGCTCATGGAGGTTCTCTCCCTGAATGCAGGTACGGATATTGACTATCGTAGCGGCGAACTGAAGCCCATGACGCTCAAGCAAAAACGGCTGACAGATAGAGAAGGGAAGCACAAGAAGCGCCGTGCGCGATCCAGGATCGTCCCCGTGGCGTCGAACATCGTTTCAGAAATTTCAAATTATCGTGTCCAGGTTTCACAGTACATCGAAGGGGGTGAGGTTCCGAAAGCCGAGGTGAATCCATTCCGGTTGAACCTAGCAACCTTCAGGAAGACATTCTATCAGCTAGCGAAGGAGGCAGGTATCCCACAAGACTTGGGGCATCCGCTTATATGCGCCATTCATACTGCATCGAACTGCTGAGGGCGGGGGTCTCCGTGACTGTGGTCCAGGACTTGGTCGGGCATTCAAGTTTGAATACGACTGCGATCTACCTTCGGATCTCTGGGCATGAGGCAAAACAGTTTCTCAAGGATCGTGGATTGATTTAATGCGCACTGGCCAAGCAGGGATCTTCTATTCAGATCCACTGATCAGAGATGAACAGGTCTGCAGACCTCAGCGCTTCGACAAGGTGGGAGAGCTCCCATCGGCCCAGCTTTCCTCTGCCGAAAGGCGGGGCAGAGGACTTTTTGACTTTTCGAATCCATTTTGCGTGCCAGCAATACACTTGGACGCATCGTTGACCCGACTCCCGATGGCTGTTATGATCGATTCGCGTTTATCATTGTGTGGCTCCGATATCATATTTTACGCTGATGTGGGGAGGAAAGCATTCTTTGGGAAAGCCATATTTCGTGGAATTGGAGCAGCTTGAAGAGACATATGCTTTTGCCATGGAGATGGATATCCGGCGTCTCATCAAAGCTGTCTCGGCATCCATATTCCTACCCCTTCTCGTGGTGGGGTCGGGAGGTTCCCTGACTGTTGCCCGGCTCATCGTATCCCTTCACCAGCGTTTTGCACGGATGATTGCAAAGCCGGTCACTCCACTTGAACTTTTCGAAAACAGCCAGATGGCCCCAAAAACCGCTATCTGGTTCATGAGCGCAGGCGGGCGTAATGCAGATATTCAGGCTGCCATCCGATCTGCGATTTTTGATGAACCTCAACGCTTGCTTGTAACTTGCGCCAGGACAAGCAGCCCGCTAGCCACCTTTGCACGCAAATACAATTACACCGATATCTTCGAGTTTGACCTTCCCTCAAAGAGGGATGGATTTTTGGCTACTAACTCCTTGCTTGCTTTTTCTGTTCTTTTTGTGCGTGCATATCTCGATACCTTAGATAATCCAGGAAAACTTCCTCCTGATTTCCGGAGACTCATGGGGTTGGAAAGCTCCCACGATCGGTTTCTCAGCGAATTGAGACAGCAATGCCATCCCCTATGGGACAGAGAAAACTTGGTCGTCTTATACGGGAATCAGACAGAAGCAGCAGCATATGACCTGGAATCGAAATTCACGGAAGCAGCGCTCGGACCTGTACAGATTTCAGATTTTCGTAATTTCGCCCATGGAAGGCACCACTGGCTGGCCAAGCGAAGAGAGATCTCGGGTGTCATTGCACTGACTACTGTCAAAGACAGAAGACTGGCACAAAAGACGCTCAGTCTACTTCCGCAAGGCATCCCAGTGGTGGAATTCCACTTTCCTGGTGAGCATTTTGTTGCGTCGATCCAGGCCATTGTAACAATGCTTCATATTGTCGGGCTTGCTGGCGAGGTCAGGGAAATCGATCCCGGTCGCCCAGGTGTCCCGGAGTTTGGCAGACGTATCTACAATCTTCGCATGTCAACCCACATGGAAGCGTATTTGCCGAAAGATACAAAAACGGTTACTTTGGCTGAACAGCGTAAGCTGAACGCGCTGCCGGGATCGTGTTACAAGCAGGGCCAAGCCGGGTCTTTGCGGCAGGCCTGTCAGTCTTTCACGAAGCAGCTTAAAGGCGTGTGCTTTTCAGGGATTGTCTTCGATTATGATGGCACCCTCTGTGATAACCGCCAAAGGTTTGAGGATCTCAACGAGCATATCGCAAAGGAGTTGCTCCGTCTCCTGGGCAGCGGGCTCATGATCGGTATTGCCACAGGCAGAGGCAAATCTGTCAAGATGGCACTTCGGAAGGCAATCCCGTCAGCATATTGGGAACGAATTCTCGTCGGATGCTATAACGGTGGCGACTGTGCATTGCTATCCGAAGATAACCATCCGGATGGGACGGATGCGACCTGTCCCGAGCTCACTCAGATTGAAGACGCACTAAAAGCGGACCCGCGTGTGCACAAGCTGTTTGAAGTAACGATCAGGCGACCACAGATAACAATTGAACCTAGGTCGGTGATCCCGATCCCGACCCTCTGGTCTCTTGCTAACGAGATAGTGCACAAATACGGTCCCTCAGGTGCCACCGTTCTGACATCAGGCCACTCTGTCGATATCCTTGCCCCCGGTGTCACCAAACGGAACATTGGGCGTATGCTTTCGACCATCCATCATTCATCACCGGATGCTCGCATCCTGTGTATTGGTGACAAGGGCCGTTGGCCGGGCAATGACTTTGACTTACTTAGTGAGCCGTTTTCATTAAGTGTGGATGAAGTCTCATCCGACCCTCTAACCTGTTGGAATCTTGCACCTGCAGGCTACCGAGGTATTCAGGCCACGTTGTATTATCTCGATCATATGCGGATCACTGCAAAAGGGTTGCTGCTGAAACTGCCAGCTTCAAAGGAAGCCTCATCATGAGAGACGCGCTTGCTGAGCGGCTATTGGCCGAAATGATGGGATGGACCCCTGAAGATGTTGCTCGTGAGCGTCCTTCGCTGCAGGCCATGGCCGCATACAAGTATGATGAATACCAGCAGTTCTACCCAGGGATGCGCTTTGTTGAAAGCCTTGCCTTGTGGCTCAGACAATTTAAGGCGGGAGAGGAACGTCGGATCGCATATGACTTCATTCGGAAAAGGCTGGTATTTTGCTCTTCCGCTGAGATTGCTCATTTGGTATCAATGGCATATCCGGATCATATCCGGCCCTTGCTTCTCCAACGCGCCGCCCACCTCGCAGGCATTCCGGAAAAATACATAATTAAAGTTGCCAACAGCACTGAGTTTCGTGTGCTTCGGCGACAGAGCCTTTTTCTTGGCCTGAGCGATGGAGCCCGCATGGATCTATTTCGTCGCTGCAATCCAGAGTTGAGCCATGAACAAATCTGGCAGACATACGAGATATCTCCCGAAAGGGCTGAAAACATGATCGAGGAATTGTCCCTGGATCTGGAGCAAATACTACGGCGGGAACCCGATAGAGACGGGTCTGTCTTTAAGATGGTTTTTCTTCTCGATGATTTTTCCGGTAGTGGTCTCAGCTACCTTCGTGAAGATGCTCAAAGTGGAGCCTTTACGGGAAAAATCGCAAAACTTTTCAAGAGGCTTACCGACCCGCAGAGTAAGGTATCCCGGCTCGTCATTCCCAATGATCTTCACATTTGCATTGTCCTGTACATGGCTACAGACCAAGCCCGCGGCCATCTTGAAAGATTGTTGGATGTCCTCTTCAGTGGAGCCATACAAGGCTGGTCAATTGAAGTGGTCCAGCAGTTGACTTCAGAGGTGTCTCTCCATGAAGGGCGAGACGCTGAATTCTTGAAATTAGTCGATCAACACTACGATCCGTCTGTTGAAAATGAACATACCGAGAAGGGAGGCACCGATGTAAAGAGGGGATTTGCAGGGTGTGCACTGCCGGTTGTGCTTACCCATAATACTCCAAACAACTCCCTTTTCCTGCTTTGGGCAAACCCAGAGGAGGGTTATAAAGTACGAGGTCTGTTCCCGAGGATCAGCCGACATCGTGGTGAGCCATGAAAGAACCTCGCAATCCTTTCAAGATTAGAGCATCGGAGCACATCGAATCAGATGATACCTTCGTGCGCCTTTTCAGTCCCGGCGTTCTGGAAATGCTAAGTACGGAAGACCTCTGGGATAAGCCAAAAGTAATTCGAAGCGCACCGGGTGGCGGCAAAACTTCCCTGTTTCGCCTTTTTACTGTCAGATCTTTACTTACGATCTACTCCTTGAGAAAAAGGGAATATTGCGCAGACCTCTTTCAGAAACTCAAAACTTTCGGCGCCGTCAGCGACAATGGGCCAGCTATGCTGGGTGTTTTGCTGAGTTGTTCCCACAACTATGCAACTCTTGAGGATCTGGATGTCGATCTCGCGAAGCGCCGCCGCCTTTTGCTATCACTGTTGAACGCTAGAATTGCCTTGGCTGCTTTGCAAGGTATCCTGACACTCAAGGGTCAAAAATATCCCATGGATCTAGGGAAGATAGAGATATGCCCGCCCGAAGATGTCGCGGTACTGCCGGGTCTTGTCGTGCCATGTTCCGGAATAGAGCTTTATAAGTGGGCACAATCCCTGGAGAAAGCTGTATGCGATGCTCTGGACAGTTTTGCCCCACTTACTGATTCAACCCTTCCGGGACATGATTCCCTAGCTTCAGCACAACTTATCACTGCCGATTCTATTAAATATGAAGGCGTTTCAGTAGTTGACCGCGTTCTATTGATGCTCGACGATTTACATCAGCTCACTCAAGAGCAGAGGCGTTTTTTGCTCGATAATGTCATTAATGCGCGTCTGCCTGTCAGTATGTGGATTGCGGAGCGGCTTGAAGCTCTTGACCTGGACGAGATCCTTGCGGCTGGCGCGTTACCTGGCAGAGACTACACCAATGAAATCACTATCGAAGAATATTGGCGTGGTACACGCCACAAGGCATTTTCTCAATTGGTTATGAATATCGCGGATCGAAGAGCAAAGGATGCCAGGGATGTGGAAATCGGATCATTTGCTGGTTGTCTACAAGATTCTCTAGAGGGGGGAGAGTGGCAGGACCGATTTAGAATGGCCGGGGGGCGAATTATTGAGCGCACACGTGAGATGGCTAAAGGGAAACAGCGATATTCCAGGTGGGTGGCTGATCGGGAAGAATTGAACGACACTCCGAGAGAAATGGCTCTGGCGTGGAGGTCTCTTGAGATCCTGATCGAGAGGGAAGAGAGAAAAGCTCAAAGGTCCTTGGACTTTCCCATGCAGGTAGAGGAACTGCAAAAGCGCGACGACTCGGATATTCGTGCCGCAGCGGAGCTTTTGCTATGCAAGGAATTTGAAATTCCTTACTACTTTGGTATCGACCGGCTTGCAAACCTATCCTCGTCGAACATCGAACAATTTCTGGGATTTGCCGGAGAGTTGTTCGAGCAATCCGCTTCAGCGTACCTGCTTAAGCGCTCTTCCGATATTGCACCCGGTCTCCAGGAGCAGATTCTAAAACGAAGTGTGAAGAAGAGTTGGGAGAAGTTGCCCGAATGGGCTCCTCAAGGGCACGATGTGCAAAGATTCATCAAATCCATAGGTCGATTTTGTCAGTGGGCGACCTATCAGCCGAATGCTCCCTATTCACCGGGCGTTACGGGAGTGGCTATCTCAATGTGGGATAGGACAAAACTGGCGGACACCAAAGTCACTCAAAAAATCCCTGAACTGGCCCTTCTGGCATCGGTCATCAGAACGTGCATCGCTCACAATCTCCTTGAGGTCAAACTTAACTACAAGTGTAAGGGCCAGAACTGGATGCTCCTTTACCTGAATCGAATGTTCTGTATTCATTTCGATCTCCCATTGCAATACGGTGGATGGCGTGAGAAGAAGTTGAAGGACCTTGTCGGTTGGTTACAGAAGGATTTCAGGTCTCCGAAAGACCAATTGGAGCTATTCGGATGAGTTCGTCCGTGAATAAAGATCTTAGGTGGGAGTATTATCTTATTCTTCGGAACGCGATGTTTGGTGATTTCTGGAAAGGACATCTCTCCGAAAAAGATAGAAGTGTTCTTTTCGTTCTGGGACTTGGGTTTGACCCGCGAATGTGCTCTGGATTGCGGGCAGTTATTGATGCCGGTGGTGGAGGTGACCGTGAGTGTCTGCTTATCGAATATGATGAAGGTCCCGCGTCTCCATCCAGAGACCATATGGACTTGGTCGAAAAGAACCGCGTACTGGTTTCTAATCTGCTTGAGAATCGTGGAATAATCAAGTCCTGCCCCTTACAGATGTGGTCGGCCGATGGTCGGCGGGTTGGCGCCCGCGCAGCGAGCAGCCTGTTTAAGAATTTTTCCGAACTGGAGAAATACTCCGATATAATTAATCACGGGTAAACCCCCGGCTCTGCCGGGGGACTCCCAGAGTTTGACAATTCCGGGAATATACGAAAGCCTCCCCCTTGTGAACCGCTCAAAGTTTACAAGGAGGAAAGCTTT
>JBEKXG010000174.1:0-8450 GCA_049512295.1 Syntrophobacteraceae bacterium | reverse complement strand
TTATGAAATTAAGCACTGATAAAATCGCATAATTTGTGCTGGAAGAGGTATCTTATGATGCGGTATCTGCCTGAACGGTGTTCCCATCTGAATGAAGAAGTCTCTTGTTGGCGCTTGCCCGATATCTGTTGTGCAAATCGTTGTCAATCCCCTGGCAGTAGCAAATTGGAAGTTTGTTTGATTTGTCCGATTTTTCAGCAGAAAGCTGAAGGTGACCCGCGAGGGTGGAACCATTTTCTGGCCGATGAAATGGGTTACCTGACCCGTATAGGGGACAAGACGACTGCATGCCGGGAAGAAATGTATATCGAGGTTTTTAATCATCTGCCGCATGGTCTCTTGATCGCGGATGAACAAGATCGTGTCCACTACGTCAATGAAGCTGCCGAGCGGATTACCGGATTACCTGCCAATGTGCTTATAGGCGGAACATCTGAGGACATCTTCTCCAGCTCTCATAACGAAGTTGAATCTGCCCTGAGAGAAGATATGCAGGGCCGAGCAGACGTTTGCATAAGCGAATTATCAATGTCGCCTTGTGATGACGAAACCGTTTTCGTCAAGCGCACAACTTCTTCCATCAGGGACGCACATGGGTCAGTAATTGCAAAAATGCATGTAATGGAAGACATGTCGGATCGTAGACGTCTGGAATGTGATCTCAAGCGTTCTAAAAATAAATATCGCCATCTCTTTGATGATTCCAAAGACATGATTTTCATCCATTCCAAGGGAGGCATATTTAAAGATGTAAATCAAGCCTGCGTGGAGACTCTCGGCTATGGCAGCAAAGAAGAATTACTTTCTGTTGCGTCTGTGGAGAGGATCTACGTCAACCCAATGCACAGGAGGGTATTTCAGGAACAAATCGACCGCTTCGGGTTTGTGAAAGACTTTGAGATCAGCTTCCAGAAGCGGGACGGTACCCGCCTTCACTGCCTGGTCAGTGGCAATGCGGTAAGAGACACCGATGGCAAGATCACAGGGTATGAGGCAATCTCGAAAGATATTACGGCTCGCATGGATGGTGTTCGGAACTTGCATCAGCAGAACCGGGAATTGTCACTTTTACACTCGATAGCGGTGGCAATGAATGTCACACAAGACCTCGATGAAATTCTCATGATGGCCCTGAGAAAGGTGCTGGAGGTATTGAACCTGAGTTCGGGGGCCATTTTCCTGATCAATAAAGAAAAATCAGCTTTTACGCTGAAGGTGCAGCAAGGCCTGCCTGAAAAAGTTGTGGGGAACGGCTGCGGTCTCGAGCTTTACGATCAGGCTCTCATGCAGTCACTGCTCGAGGAGGATCGCTCTTTGAAACCACAGCGCACTTTCCCGCCTTTCAAGGCCAGCTTGAAGGCAGCGGATGATGACGACTCAGTACAACTCCTCTGTTTCCTGATTACAGCAAAAAAAAGTGCTTCCGGTTTCATTGCTTTAGAACTTGCCCAGGACAAGAACATCTCTGACCGTGATCATCAGATGTTGGGTTCCCTGGGAAATTTCCTGGGGAGCGCGGTTGACAATGCCTGCTTAGCCCGCACCATTCGACAACATCGAGAGGAATTGAGGGGACTCACCGCCCGATTATTTCATTCCCAGGAGGAGGAGCGAAAAAGAATAGCCCGGGAATTACACGACGAGACGGGGCAGGCCCTCACAGGCATCAGCTTCGCGCTGGATACTATCTTGAAAACCCACTCGCCTGAGATGGCTCATATTGAAGAAGAGATCCTCGATATCAAGAAACAAATCAACCGGACTTACCAGGAGATCCGGCGCATATCTCACAGACTCCACCCTGCGCTGTTAAGTGATCTCGGCCTGGAGCCAGCGCTGGAGTCCTGCCTTGGGCGCATTTCGAAGTACAGCCAAATAGCAATTGACTTCAAGATGGTGGGGTTTGAAGAGCGCATGGGTCCACAAATCGAGACCATCCTTTACCGCATTTCCCAAGAGGTCGTCAATAACACCGTGAAGCACTCACAAGCGAAGCACTTCAGACTTTCCATCATAAAAAGCTATCCCAATATCATTTTTTTGGCTGAAGACGACGGAGTAGGCTTTGACCCGGATCAGTTCGAGGGGCACAGGCAAGCTCTGGGGCTGTTAGGCATGCGGGAACGCGCATCCCTGGCAGGCGGAAAATTTTCACTTCGCACCGGGAAGGGAAAAGGCACCCGGATCCGTATAGAAATCCCCATCAGGGAGAGTTGGGATGAGTGAAAGGACGATTACCATTTTACTGGCAGATGACCACACCATCGTAAGGCAGGGGCTGGCAAAAGTTCTTGAGGCAGAGCCGGGGTTCCTCGTTGTTGGAGAAGCCAGAGATGGGCGGGAGGCCATCAGCCAGGTGGAACAAATCAAACCGGATATCGTCATAATGGACATAACGATGCCCCTGTTGAACGGAATCGAGGCTACCAGGCAAATCAAGAAGGCCAATCGCAATACTAAAATCATCATCCTCTCCATGCATTCCCATAACCGATTCATCAGTGAACTTTTCGGCCTTGGCGCTTCAGGGTATCTTCTAAAGGACTCCAGCGGAATGGACATCGTTAATGCCATCAATGCAGCAGTAAGGGGAGATACCTACCTGAGTCCTTCCATATCGCGTCAGGTCATCGAGGACTACGTCTCTTTGAAAAGAACCAAATCGTCGCGTGAAGAGCTTTACGGCCAACTGTCTAACCGAGAGCGTGAAGTCTTTCAAATGATCGCAGAGGGACGTTCGACCAAGGAGATTGCTGACATCCTTTGCGTCAGTGCGAGCACCGTTAAGACCCACCGTTCCAATATCATGGAAAAGCTTCAAATGGACAACATTTCGCAGTTAATCCATTTTGCGATTGAACTCGGGCTCGTGGAAATCCAGTCCTGAGGGTATTGCCTTTCGGTCTTTTTTTCGGAGCCGACAAGCATCCTGGACTGCTATGGAGATTCCTCTCGATTTGCTAAGATGAACAAAGGGGCCAGAAAGCCGGAGACCGGTCCCACCAGAACATCACAGCGTGTCAGCTGCCTGATGGAATTTTTCTCGGGCTCCGCCAGTCCCGGAATGATTATAACCGGCCTTTCCAGTCGCTGCTCCACTGCATTGTCTTTCATTGACTTCCAGATCTCCATTGCTTTGAACATGCGCTCATGCACGGCATTATCCACCGAATAACCGTGGGTAAAGGTGGGAAGTAAAAATGCGCGTACAGCGGTACATTCAAGAATTTCCTTGATGATGCGCACGGTTTCGCGAAAATTACACGTTACCAGAAGAGGGGATGTCTTGTCGGGCTCGTTCACCTCAATCAGCGTGCAGGGGTGTTGCTCCATCATGATGTTGTAAGGTATCGGGTCCGTGTTCAGATCCATTATGGAAGCCAACGTTCTGGTAAATTCGTCTCCCAGGTGTCCACAGTCATGAGCTTTTACCTTCCTGCCAAGCAACGCAGAGGCAAATTCACTGCAGCTGTTGAATCCACAGTCACCACAATCAGTGTCGGGCAAAAATTGGGCGAGTTCCCCTGCACTTGGCGGGTAAATCCTTGCCATTTCCTCCTTAACCACCATATCCCACTCCTTTCCTTTTGTGTTGGTTCCCGGGACGGCTTCCGAGCAGTAACCTTTAGTCCATTTTCTGTGAACCACTTCTTTATTCTACCATGCCTCAACCGTAGTTTGGGCAGTTAAAACTGACGGGAAGATATTTCTTAAAATACCGAGAAATCGATCCGATGTTTCAACAGGTATCGAGGAGGCCGCAAGATCAAGATTATGGTGTGCTCGCCACGCCCAATCTGAATGGAGAGTATCTCCCCGATGCTCTGGCACCTATTTTTCATCCCCGGTCCTGTTTAAATATCGTCCTCCGGGTTAGATCAAATAGTCCGTCAGACGATGGCAGTGCGGTTCTGTGCCTTCTATAATGCGACCGTGTTTGATAGGGGTGGTTTGTCTCTAAGGTGCTTGTGTCGTCTCGGCTGCCGAAAATCGAACTGTTCCCCACTATGACGGATGCTCGCTTACAGTAGCTGATCTTCTCACACGTAAAACCGAAGATGCGCGCACCACACTTTCCAGCTTCAGCCACTCTGGCACAACATACGATCCTTTAGGAACGACTGTTGCGGTCTCAAACATTTTAAGGGTTCGTCATGAACAATGTCTCATGGCTATCAAATGCGTCCTGTGCCCGACAGTATGTTGATACTTCACGCTGAGTGGGCATCATTTCCATCCACACCCCGCCGGAGGTGCGGAAATCCGGTCGATCTTGCCGGGGCGCTATCTTTACAGGAATTTTTGCACAGACTACCAATAACCTTAAGCAAGAAAGGACGTGCCATGATTCTCGTCGGAGAAGAGTTGAACGTGATGTCCAAGAGTATCGGTCAGGCCATTAAGGACCGCAATGCAGACCCGATCCGCGAATGTGTCAGAGAGCAGATAAAAAACAAAATGGATTACCTTGATCTCAATGTGGGTCCGGTCAAAAAGGATCCGGTCGGGACGATGGAGTGGCTCATTGAAAGGGTACAGGAGATTACCGACGTTCCCCTGTGCCTGGATACCACCAACGTGGCGGCTATGGAGGCAGGCCTCAAAACTTGTAAGAAGAAACCTATACTCAATTCAGCCTCAGGGTCCACTGAGAGCAGACAAACCATGATGCCTTTGGCGGCCAAGTATCCGTGCAGCCTGGTTCTCTCGGTCATAAACGATGCCGGGTTGCCTTCCGATGCTGATGAGAGGGCGGCGAGCATTATGGATTCAGTGGCGTACGCCAACGAACTCGGCATTGCCAGTGAGGATATCTGGGTGGACCCGGTGATGATGCCGGTGAGTGTGGATCAACGCCAGGTCGGCGCCTACATGGAATTTATCCGGATGCTGCCCGACATTGTGCCGGGGGCGAAATCGCTCTGCGGCCTTTCCAATCTATCTTTTGGCGTTCCCAAAGAGCTCAGGGGACTGCTCAACCGGACCTTTCTGGTGATGATAGACCGATGTGGCCAGCATTCAGCCATTGTCAGCGGCTATGACGAGGAACTCACCAGGCTTATGAAAGGGGATATGCCCGAAATCGTCAAGCTCATTCACCGAACCATGGATGGAGAGGATATCGACGTTTCTTCGCTTTCTGAAAAGGAGCGGCAGTATGTGAAGACCGCTGAAGTGCTCATGGGAAGAAGCCTGTTTTCCAGTTCCTGGCTAGAGGTTTGAAAGGAGGTATGCATTATGAGCTTTGAACCGCCTTTGGAAAATTATTCCGTGAAAATTCGACAAGTCGCCTGGGGCCATGGTGAAAAAACCTTGCGCACTGGAGGGGAGAATACGCTGCCGTTCCATTATTTTGAAGGATCGCTCCCGAATCTCGCCGGGCTTGCTCTGGAAGTTGTGGACATCGTACCGGAAAATTGGGCGCCGGAACTAATCGCACAGTACCGGGACGTGGTGTCCTCCCCGGCCGAATGGGCAAAAAAATGCGTGGACGTTTATGGAGCAAATGCTGTCTGCCTCAGCCTTTTGAGCACCGATCCCATGGGCAGGGATGCATCGCCGCAGGAAGCCGCTGCGACCGCCAAAACTGTAGCTGATTCCGTAGACGCTCCTCTCATCGTATGGGGCACCGGAGACGAGCAAAAAGATACACAGGTTTTGACGGAAGTGGCCCGAGTATGCGCCGGCAAGAATCTGCTTTTGGGTCCGGTACTCAAACAGAATTACGCAGAGATCGCCAGGGCAGCGTTGGAACATGGCCACGGGATAGTGGCTCAGGCTTCCATGGATGCCAACCTGACGAAAGAGTTGAACATAGCTCTGTGTAAGTTTTTCCCCGCGGACAAGATCGTTGTCGATCCTACCTCTTCCGCATTGGGTTACGGACTCGAATTCACCTTCTCCATCATGGAGAGAATAAAGCAGTTTGGGCTGGTTGATCGGGACAACATGATGCTGATGCCAATTCTTGCCGATGTGGGAGTGGAATGCTGGAGAGCCAAGGAAGCGAAGGAAAACCGAGACCAGGGCATCCTGTGGGAGGCCATCTCCGGGCTTTCATTCCTGTTAGCAGGGGCCAACCTCCTTATATTGAGGCACCCTGACACTCTCAAATTACTCAAAGAGATGATCACGGAATGCTAACTCATTTATAAAGCTGTAGGAGAAGAATGTTATGGCTCTCAAAGGTGCGGATATACTCAAAAAATTGCCAAAGACCAACTGCAAGGAGTGTGGGTTTCCTACTTGCTTTGCCTTTGCCATGAAGATTACCACCGGGGGCGCCAAGCTTGACAATTGTCCTCACATCTCTCCTGAAAGCAAGGCTCAACTGGAAGCTGAGCTTTCACCTCCCATCAAGCTGGTGAGCATCGGTACCGGTGCAAACGCTCTGGTCATCGGGGAAGAAGAAGTCATGTTCAGACATGACAAGACCTTCTTTCACGAACCGGGTATAGCGATCCTCGTTTCCGACAGGGAAACCGAAGCGGAGATCGACCAAAAGCTAACAAAGATAAAGGGCTTCGACTTCGAGAGAATCGGTCAAAAGTTAAAGATCAACCTCCTGGCCCTTTCTTACGATTCCGGCGACAAGGCCAAATACGAGGCCCTGGTCCGGAAGGCCTGCGAAACCACCGAAATGGCTCTCGTCCTGATTTGCTGTGATACGGATGTCCTGTTTTCCGCAGCCGCCCTTTGCGCCGACAGAAAGCCGCTGGTCTATCCCATAAGCAAAGAAAACCTGAATGCGGCGATTCCCAGGCTCAAAGAGCTGAAAGTTCCGGCCGGCGTTTATGGAAGAGGTTTGGATGAAGTGGCAGAGGTGGCTTCTGCTCTGAGAGACGCCGGGATCGCAGAGATGGTTCTGGATTCAGGCCCGAAGAACATGCTGGAGGGAATCAGGGATAATACGCTGATCAGAAGATCGGCCCTCAAGAAAGGCTTCCGGCCTCTCGGATACCCGACGATCGCGTTTCCGTGCTTCATGTACAAAGACAAGTTCAAGGAAATCCTGGCAGCCGCGGCTTTCATGACAAAGTACGCGGGCATCATAGTATTGTCTCAGCCGGACGAACACCTACTTCTGCCGCTTCTGGTGTACAGGTTCAATATCTACACCGATCCCCGCCGCCCGATGACGGTTGAGGAAAAAGTTTACGAAATCAGTAACCCTGGCCAAGATTCTCCCATTCTCATCTCCACAAACTATGCACTGGACTTCTTCATTGTTTCCGGCGCCATCGAAGAGGCTGGTGTGCCGGCTTACCTGTGCATAAAGAACACCGAGGGATTGGGGGTCCTGGCATCATGGACCTCCGGCAAATTCAACGGCGAAGCCATTGCCGGCTTTTTCGCCAAATACGGTGTGGAAAAGAAGGTCCAACACCGAAAGCTGATCATCCCAGGGGTGGCAAAGAAGCTGAAGGACGAGCTGGAGGAAGATCTTCCCGGCTGGGAGATAATATTAGGGCCGCATGAGGCAAGCGATATCCCAAAATTCTTGGCAGAGGAGTGGAAACAGTAATGGGAGAGCGCGCAATAATTGAGGAGCAGGAAATAAAGGAGAAACTGACCGAGATTTTAGCTCAGTGCGAACAGGACCGGAGCCGTTTAATACCCGTTCTCCAGCAGACACAGGAGACTTTTGGTTATCTCCCGGCGGAAGGTATCGGCGCGATAGCCTCCCATCTGGGAATGACCGATGTCCAGGTCTACGGAGTGGCCTCTTTTTATAACCATTTTCGATTTATCCCTCTGGGGAAGAACCCCATACAGATGTGCCTGGGGACCGCCTGTCACATGGTAGGGGGCTCTTTGGTCCTGGAGGCCCTGGAAAGAGCGCTGGCAATCAGCGTGGGGGGTATCACGGAGGATAGGGAATTCAGCCTCGACAGGGTTGCCTGTATAGGGTGCTGCGCATTGGCTCCGGTTATGGTGATCTCGGATAAAATTTACCCGAAATGCACCTCCACCAAAGTCGATGAGGTACTGGTTAATTTGAAAATGCAAGCTGAGGAGTCTGCCAAAATGGAAGCTCTTGCGGATGAGTCCGCTGCAGAGCAAGTGTCCTCACTGAAAGATTAGCTGAGAGGTCCTGATGAAATTCGAGGATATTAGTGCACAGGCTATTGCGGAATGGGAGGCTCTGGAACAGGGCGGGATCCCGGTTATCCGTATCGGTGCTGCGACCAGTGACAGAGCTACGGGTGCACTGGAAGTCATCGCAGCCATTGAAAACGAACTGGCGAGATTGAATGTCGAAGCCAGGATTGTGACTACTGGTTCCATTGGATATTCCAACTACGAACCCCTGGTGATCATCAGCAAACCGGACTATCCACGGATTTGCTACGGGAATGTGACGCCGGATACGGTTTTACGCCTCGTGGAAGGCTATCTGGTCGAAGACGACCCGTGCATGGAGCTTGCCCTGGGGACCCTCGAGGGAG
>JBEKXG010000173.1:0-8557 GCA_049512295.1 Syntrophobacteraceae bacterium | reverse complement strand
GGGGTGCGGACGTCGTGGTGGTCTCATCGGCCGTTTCCGAGGAAAATTCCGAGTTCCAGGCAGCGCAAAAACTCCCCAAAGTCCCCCTGATCCGCCGCGCAGAGATGCTCGCCGAGCTGATGCGCCTCAAATATTCCATCCTGGTGGCCGGCGCGCACGGGAAAACCACGACTACTTCGATGGTCTCCACTGTGCTCGCGCGGGGTGGTCTCGATCCGACCGTAGTCATCGGGGGAAGGCTCAATGCCTGGGGCACCAATGCCAAACTGGGGAGCGGCGAGTTCATGGTCGCCGAAGCAGATGAGAGTGACGGCACTTTTCTCCTGCTGCCGCCCACTATCGCCGTCGTTACCAATATAGACCTCGAACACCTCGACTACTACCGGGACATCGACCACATACGAGATACTTTCCTTCAGTTCATAAACAAAATCCCTTTTTACGGGCAGGCGATCCTGTGCCTCGATGACGAAAACATCCAGGCCCTTCTGCCGCGCGTTCAGAAGCGGTTCTCAACCTACGGGTTTTCTTCGCAGGCGGATTTCCAGGCCAGGCAGATGAAGACCAACGGTCTTTGCAGCTCATATCGGGCCTTTCATGACGGAGAGGAACTGGGCGAAATGGAAATCCGAATCCCGGGCCGCCACAACGTGCTCAATTCGCTCGCGGCGGTCGCGGTGGCCCATGAGCTGGAAATACCATGGCCGGCCGTCCAGGCCGGGCTCCAGGACATGACGGGCGTGCAGCGCCGTTTTCAAATAAGGGGGGAAGCCGGGGGCGTGCTGGTCCTGGACGACTACGGCCACCACCCAACTGAAATCCGAGCGGTCCTTGAAACCCTGGCCAACTGCTACCCCGACCGCCGCCGGATAATAGCCTTCCAGCCACACCGCTATACCCGGACACAGGCCCTGCTGGAACAGTTTTCGAGGTGCTTCCGCCACTGCGACGTGCTGCTCGTATCTGAAATCTACGCGGCGAGCGAAAAACCCATACCCGGAGTCACGGGACGCATGCTCGTCGAAAAAATAGCTGCGCACGGGCGCCACGATCTTCATTTCTGCCCGACCCTGGAAGAGATGCGCGATAAACTGCTCTCAATTGTTCAGCCGGGGGACGTGGTTATGACGCTTGGGGCCGGCAACATTCTGCAGGTTGGGGAAGCGCTGCTCCAGAGCCTCAATGAGCGAGGTCCGGATGTGTGAGGGCCTGGAGCGCAAGGAGCCGGGAATGCCTTCTTTCTCGGGGATTCTTAAGCCAGGGCGCAAAATGAATATCAGCTCCGCTCTTGAAGCGGTCCCGGATGTCGAATTTCGGCTCGATGAGCCGCTCGCCCGGCATACCACTTTCCGGGTGGGAGGGCCGGTGCGGGTGTTTGCTCGCCCGCGCAGCGAAAGAGCGCTTTGCGCACTCCTGGAGCAAATCCGGGACCTGGACATCCCGTTCGTCGTCCTTGGCGGCGGGAGCAACGTGCTCGCACCCGACGGACCCCGGGAAATGGCGGTCATTCAGCTTTCCCTTGCCTGCAACAAGCTGCTGCACAGCGAGCAAAGGACAAAAAAGGGAACAATTCTCTACGCGGGAGCAGGGACAAAGCTCCAGGAGCTTATCCGGTACTGCATCGAAAATGGCCTGGAGGGGCTTGAGCGGCTTTCGGGAATTCCCGGCACAGTGGGCGGGGCGGTCGTTATGAACGCCGGGACTCCTTCCGGCGCTATTTCGGACAACCTTCTCCATGTCGATCTGGTGGACCCGGATGCCGGAAGGCGTCTAATCCGGAGGGAGGAACTGCCCCCCGGCTACCGCACAATGGGTATCCCGGAAAACAGCATCGTTCTGGGAGCATGCTTCAAGCTCAGAGCCTGTTCCAGCGACATTTTGAAGGCGCGCGCCGAGCAGATTCTTCAAAACCGCAGGCGGACTCAGCCCCTGCGCTACCCTTCCGCCGGATCTATCTTCAAGAACCCTGAGGGCCAATTGGCGGGGGCGCTGATAGACAAGGCCGGTCTGAAGGGCTATCGGATGGGAGGCGCGGAGGTTTCAAGGAAGCACGCGAACTGGATTATCAATCGAGGCAACGCCCAGGCCGGCGACATTCTCGGCTTGATAGAAAAGATAGAAAATGAAATTTATGGAACTTTTGGCGTGCGTTTAGAGCGGGAAATTCGTATACTGAAATAACTCTGAAGAAATCCGGCCCGATGATAAAACCCAGGAAAAAGAGAAAAAACAAGTACCAAGAGAGCACATTCAGGCGTCTCAAGGGGAATTTCCGCATATTTCAAGGTTTCCTTGTCGTTTTTTCGGGCTTTTGTTTCGTAGCGTTACTCGGCGTCGGTCTTGCGCGTCTATATCACGAGATCCTCAGCGCACCCTGGTTCAAGCTTGAGGAAATCGAAACAACCGGACTCACAAAGCTCGACCGGTTCGAGATTTTGAATGCCATGGGCCTGAAAAGAGGCCAATGCACACTGAACATCTCTATCGGAGGGGTGACCCAACGCTTGAGAAAGCTCCCGGCGGTCAGGGAAGCCTGCGTCAGGATCGAATCAGGGGGGCGCGTTGTAGCGGCGATAGTCGAGCGTGAGCCTGCAGCCGTTGTCAGGTGCGGCGACAAAGACATGCTGATGGACATTGACGGCATCCTGTTCTCTGAGGCTACTGGGGATGAAAAGAGGTCGTTTCCACTAATGACCGGGCTTTGCGACTCCAATATCAAGGCAGGGAACCAGGTTCCGGCGCGCGGGTTGAAGGCTGTCAGGGAACTCCTGTCGGCCATAGATGCTTCAAAAAGCTGGCTCTCGGGAACCGCCATAAACGAGTGCCGGTGGGACGAGAACGGGGTTACGCTGATTCTGGGCGAAAGGGCCGTTCCGGTGGATATCGGAAAGCACGCTTTCGAGCAGAAGATTGCGAAGCTGAGAAAAGTAATAAATACCCTGAACGAGCTTGATTGGACCGCGCTTGTGACCCGGATCGACCTCGATTATCCGGGCAAGGCATATCTCGAGGGGCGGTTTCCAGTCCCCAAACCGGCCCCCGGGCCGGTAAGACAGCCGAGCTGATCGAGACCATCATGCAATGCGGAATTTTCCCGCGAAGACTCGGCTCAAAGAAAGTTTTGAAAGGACCCTCATGGGAAAGAAAGAGGAACTGATCGTCGGCCTCGACCTTGGAACCACGAAGGTCTGCGCCGCCGTCGGAGAGGTCACCACGGAAGGAATGGATATAGTAGGCGTGGGGACTTATCCGTCAGCCGGGCTTAGAGGTGGAGTCGTCGTAAACATCGATCAGACTGTCCATTCCATAAAAAAAGCGGTCGAAGAAGCCGAACTCATGGCCGGATGCGATATCTCCTCGGTTTTCGCGGGCGTTGCCGGAACTCACGTCCAGAGCCTGAACAGCCACGGAGTGATCGCCATAAAGAGCCGGGAGGTCACGCCGTCGGATGTTGCGAGAGTTCTGGACGCGGCAAAAACCATCGCCCTTCCCTTCGACAGGCAGATTCTCCACGTTCTTCCCCAGCAGTATATTGTCGATGACCAGGACGGTATCCACCACCCGATCGGAATGGCGGGAGTGCGACTGGAAGCAAAGGTCCACATTATAACCGGAATGACAAGCGCGGTTCAAAACATCGTGAAATGCTGCGAACGGGCTGAACTGCAGGTTCAGGATGTTGTTCTGGAGTCGCTGGCGTCAAGCGGCGCCGTATTGGACTCGGACGAGAAGCATCTTGGCGTAGCATTGGTGGACATAGGCGGAGGGACATGCGAGATCGCCGTTTTTCAGAACAATGCGATCCGGCATTCGACAGTAGTCGGGCTTGGCGGAAACCACGTTACCTCGGACATTTCCGTGGGTCTGCGGTGTGCAATGGACGAGGCCGAAAAAATCAAGAAAAAGTATGGCTGCGCGCTGGTTGAGATGGTCAACCAGCAGGACGTGATCGAGGTCGGATCGGTTGGCGGCCAAAAGCCGCGTCAGCTTGCCCAGTCGATTCTCGCCCAGATCATCGAGGCGCGCGTCAAGGAAATCCTGGACATTATCGAGTGGGAACTGGTCCGGTCGGGATTCATCGAAACGCTGCACGCCGGGGTGGTACTCACAGGGGGTGTTTCACTGCTGCCCGGAATTCGCGAGCTTGCCGAGCGGGTGTTCGACATGCCGGTGAGAATCGGGGTTCCATGCAATTTCGGCGGTCTGGGCGACGTCGTGAAAAACCCGATCTATTCCACAGCCGCCGGGCTTCTGCTTTATGGAAAAGATCACGGAGGCGGCATGCCGATGCGGGATTCACGCAACAAACTCGCATCTATCTGGGAAACTCTTAAACGTTGGTACAGGGAATTTTGGTAAAAGGCGGCTTTGCCCTCTGGAGGGGCCGGTCGTTTTGACCCGGGCCGGTTAGAGGGGTGGAGCGGCAAGCTGTTTTCTACTAGGAGAGGTTTTCAGGCGGAGAGATTATGGCGGGAAAAGCCACGAAGAGGGGGAAGTACAGAATGGAGCAGATGACGATGGAGCACGCCGGAGTCAGCAGCAGAGCCAAGATTACCGTTCTGGGAATAGGGGGCGGGGGCGGCAATGCCATTAACAACATGATCAGCGCTGGGCTTGAGGGGGTTCAGTTTATTGCCGCCAATACCGACTGGCAGGTGCTCGAGAGAAATCTCGCACCGGTCAAAATACAGCTTGGAACCAACCTTACAAAGGGCCTGGGCGCCGGGGGGCAGCCCGAAATGGGGGCTAAAGCGACCCAGGAGGACGTCGAAAAGATTCGTGAAGCGGTCACCGGCAGTGACATGGTGTTCATTACAGCCGGATTGGGCGGCGGCACAGGGACGGGCGGCGCACCGATCGCGGCTCAGATATGCAAGGAAATCGGAGCGCTGACCGTGGCGGTCGTAACCAAACCCTTCCTGGTCGAAGGCAAGGTCCGGCTCCGGCATGCGGACGACGGTTTAAAAGCGCTCCAGGAAACCGTGGACACTGTTATCACCATCCCCAACAACCGCCTGCTCTGCCTGGCGGACAGGCGAGCTACTTTCCTCGATATGATAAAGCGGGCGGACGACGTGCTGCTCTACGCGGTGAAGGGCATCTCCGATCTTATAATAAAGCAGGGCTACATCAACGTTGACTTCAACGACGTGAAGACAGTCATGGCAGAAATGGGCCTGGCCCTGATGGGCACGGGCGTCGGGCGCGGCGAGAACAGGGCCTCGCAGGCCGTTCAGCAGGCGATTTCGAGCCCGCTTCTCGAAGATATTTCGATTCACGGTGCACGCGCGGCGCTCATCAACATCTCGGCCGGACCCGACCTCGGCATGCATGAATTCGAAGAGGCCCTGTCGATCATTCAAAAAGAGGTTACCGAAGAAGCCAATATCATTTTGGGCATGGTTATAGACGAAAAGATGCAGGACGAGATTCGCGTCACCGTGATCGCAACCGGCATTGGGAAGATCGAACAGAAAAAAACCGTCGAAGCCTCAACGGTTCGGCCAATAAGAAGACTCAGGCCCGAAGGAGTGGTGCCCGTTATAGATTACGACCTTCTCCAGATACCCCCTGGCGTGCGGCAGAGAATCCCCCTGGGTGATGCGGCTCAGGGAATGGAGCAGGTCGAACCAGAGGCCGAACAACAGCAGCAGCCCAGAAGAAGGACCCTCCTCCAGATGATCACCGGAGGCGGCCGCAGCCACGAAGATGAAGATTTGAGCATTCCTACTTTTATCAGGAGGCAGGCTGATTAAAGATTCCCGGCTTCCATCCTGGAGCAGAACAAAACGATTGGGTTATTCCCGATAAAAATGGCCGGTCCTTGCCGGCCATTTCTGCTTCTTTTAAACCCTATCATCCTTCATGGCGGTTGGGACGCCGGCTTTCAGTGGTGCCATAGAAGCGAAAATACCTCTCAGGGACAATGCCGCCCCGCCTCCGCTGAAGGCAAGCGGCGCTCGCATCTCGGCCATCTCGGCAGGCGGCCCCGCCGCCCGGCTCGGCCGCCTATTTCTTTTTTAAGGCAGCCAGGCGTTCGGAAACGCTTTCGGCAGCCGGTGCGGTTTGTCCGGAAGCTTTGGCCAGGGCGGCCGCTATATTGGAATCGGCCTTCTCGGCATTAGTGGGAGTGAGGAGTCTTGACCTGGTCATTGCCGCATCGGCCTTTATCCTGCTCTCTTCGGCTTTTTTCTGCATGGCGTCCAGGGCCACATTGAATGTCCCGCTCCCTTTTTTGATGCCGGCCAGCACTTCGGAGGTCTTGGCGCGCTTTTCGGCCCTTTCTTTTTCGATCTCCGCCCTTTTCATTTCGGATACTGCACGGTCGAGTTTGGCTCGGGCCTCTTTCAGCGCCTGGGCGGATTCTTCGACAAACTCGGTCAGTTCGTTCATCATCTGCTTTGCATTTTCGGCATCCTGTTTTTCACGCTCGACATCCGGCTTCATTTGCTCGAGCATCGTCACGATCTTTTCCAGACTGGCCGAAAGCGAGTCTTTCTGGGTCGGGTCGACGGCCTCGGCAAGCTGCTGCTCCAAGATGGTGGCTGCCTGGAGCCGCTTCTGGTAGAGCGCCTCGATTTCTTCGGCCACTTTCTGGTCCTTCTGGTATTCGGCCCGTGCTTTAGCCAATTCTTCGCTGGCTTTTTTCAACTGGTCTGAAAACTCAGCAATCTGCGCTTCAGTGGCAGTCTCCGGATCGAGGGTCACCAGGAATTGTTGGACAGAGGTGACTGCGTTTTCAGCATGCTTTTTAAACAGGTTTCCCAAAAAACTCATCAGAGACTCCTTTTTACAAAATCGTCAGCGACATGGGGCCAACCGGCACGCCCGCCATTATCCGCACCAGCACGCCCTCCTCATCTTCTTCCTTTGAAACGAGTAGATATTCCGTCATATTTTCGCCCGCCAGTGTCTGGATATCACGACTGTAAATCATCATGGCGTGGCTAACGGAAAGCTTCTCCCCGCAGCCCCTGACGGATTCCCGGAACTCAATCGGACTAACATAGCCCGGCCCTGGATTTCGAAGGACCCTGGAATACTCAACCTGATCCGGCGTGTGGAAATCCTTGTATCCAATGAGACCTGTCTGCTCGTTCAGCCAAAAATCCCAGTCGTCCGGATAGACCTCATCGATTGTCTGGTAAAGAACCAGTTCAAGATTCTGTTTGCTCTCGGCCAACTGCAGAACCCATTCCGCATCCTTTAAGTCTTTAAGATAGAACCGATGGAACGAAACCCCCAGGGAATTGAATTCACCGACGGCCATGATTGAAATGTCACCGGCCGGAAGATCGATCTTCAAGCTCTTTGCGGCGAGAATAAAGTCGGTAGGGTCGAACCTCAGGATGGCGTTCATGTGAAGCCCCAGCGGATAATCCGGCTCCTTTTCAGGACCGCCGGAAAAAACATCCTTTATGCGGCTGACCGCCCGCCTGCCTTTTTTTTCCAAAATTTTGGCGACGACCCCCATTAGCTTCTCCTGCGCAAGAAAAGGAAGCCAATCAAAACAACGGCCCCGATTCCAAATACCCATATCCACGGAAAGCCCCTCGATTTCGGTGCCCCCTTACCGGCAATATTTGCAGCCAGTGCGATACCGGCGGCATCCTGAGGCACGTAAGACGGATCCGGTTTTACTCCCTGCTGTTCCAACGACTTGGCCGACTCGTCCAGCTTCGCCAGCTTGGTTTTCAATTCCGCATTTTCGGCCGAGAGCCGCTCTACTTCCTTTGTAAATTGCTGCATCCCGGGGTCATTTCTGTGATGGTAGTACATGGCCGCGTATTGAGCGTCCTGGATGTGATCCAGCATGAACCAGAGCATCATGGCATCCCATATGCCGAAAGTGTTGTAGCTGCGGTAGACATAAACAGGCGGGGACCATCTGTAGGTATCGTAGAATACCGTCCGCCTTGCGTAATAGTCCGAACTGGAGGCATAACCGGACCGGGTCTGAAAGGAGTTCACAGTAGCCGTTTCGCGCGCCGACTGTCTGTAGTCGCCCGGCTTCGAACCCATTTGGAATTTGCCCTGTTGGGCCTTGTAATCTTCATATGCCTTGGCGCTCTCCTGTTTTGAAAAGCTCTTGTTCATCCGGTTTTGCAGGGGTGTTGATTTGGACTGCTCAGAGCCAGCCGGTCCGCTTCTGGTTTGCGGGGAGGTTGCCGTGTTGCCGTATCCGGACGCCGGGGCCGGGCCTGCCGGCGGTGTTGAAGCTGCACCTGGAGGTTTGGTGCCGGTGTTACCGTATCCGTCGCGGATGGGACTTTTTTTCGTTTCCGGTTTGGTCCCGGTGTTACCGTAGCCGCTCGACGGAGGGGTCTTGGATTTTGAACCCGATGAAGAACTGCTCGAGGAAGAAGAACTCTTGCCTGATCCGCTACTGCCCCCACTTTTTTTGGCGTACACATCGGAGCCCAGGAAAAGTGAGCCTGCGAACAGAACGCTGAAGACCGCACACAATACTCTTGCTCTCATGGCTTGCCTTCCCAGATCACACCACCATCGGCATAATCAAGCTGAAATATCTCGGGTCTTCGGGGCTGAGGAAGAT
>JBEKXG010000172.1:0-8585 GCA_049512295.1 Syntrophobacteraceae bacterium | reverse complement strand
TTCCCGGGACGCGGTTTGAGCGAGAATGAAACTTCAGGAAGTTTCATAAGAGGTTTTTCAAGGGTTTCTGGCCCTCGGCTTCCGCTTGGGTGACGGTTTTGTTGAGTTTTGCAAGAGGCTCCATTTATTCGAGTTATCTATTCAGGCCGACTTGTTCTTCCCGGTGCCCGGCTTGGTCCGTTCCGGGGAACTCGACTCAATGAGAGACCCGGCAGGGATGCTTGGCCTTTTTGCTTTTGAGGGGTAAACATCGAGTAAACAATCCGCTGGTTTCGAAAACCCGCTCTGCGCCAGGCAAGGCCTTACTTGAAAAGCGTGATTGCCCGCTCCAAGACCTCATCCAAGGTTTCATCGTCAATCCGGGTAATGTACTGTGCCTGCCTTGCCCTTAAATCAAAATTGTGGATTTGGTCGGAGAGAATAACCCCTCTCACTTGACCGTCGCCGGGAATCTCCACTTCAAAAGGGTATTCTTTGGCCTTGCCCGTGATTGGCACGACAATGGCTAAACCCGACCTTCGGTTATAGACCAGGGGAGAAAGCACGAGGGCAGGCCGCCTGCCGGTCTGTTCGTGTCCGGCCAGTGGGACAAAATCAAGCCAGACAATATCACCTCTGTCGGGTATGTAGATTTCGCCCACTACCATACCTCATTCCCCACGGGGCCGCTTACGTCAACGGCCGGATGGATGTTGTCGGGGGCGATCCCTTCAACCAGTTCGGCAATCGTGTACTTGTTGCGTGTGCGGGATACGGGTTCAATCGTGAGCCTGCCGTTTACTATTTCAAGCTGCACAGAGACATTCTCCCTGAAGCCCAATGCTTCGGCTACCGGGGCTGGAATCCTAATTGCGAGGCTGTTGCCCCATCTCTTGACTTGACCCTTCATGCTCCACCTCCATGCCAAGAGTATCAATTTAGTAGATACTTTGATACACATTATATCAACTGATTTGGCGGACAGGCAATTGGGATGTGAGTGGTTCAAACACATCTATGGAGATAAGGCGCAGCACACCGATTCCATGCACGCTCATACTGCTCACGCCGCATTTCGCTCATCGGCCGATGGGACCTTTTCGCATGGCGGCGCCTTACGTCGAACCGGTCCTATAAGCTATAATTCAAACCGTTCCGGGTATATTTTGACATCGGTTTTTCTTTTTTTAAAAGCGCCGATTTCCTCCAGCCACGCTATATAGCCCGCAAGGTCCAGGTCATGCCTGCTATCGGAGCGTTTCATGGCTTGAAAATCTTCCGGGGTCAAGGGAAGACCCGATTCGAGATCGGGAAGGATATTATTTTCGCCCGGTAAGTTCATAGAACTTCTCCAGTTGACCGTACCTTTCAAAATAGCCCTTCACCTCGTCCATATCAATTTCAGTGAGGCTGAGGAGTTGCTGAATATCGGCCATCTCACGCAAAGACCTCTCTGGGTCGTTCTTCATTGCAAAGACCTTTAGGGCGATCAGGTGTTCGGGCCTGACTACAGGGACTGAAAGTCCTTCGAAAATCAGTGCGGGCTTTGCCCCTGAGAACAGTTTCTCGGCGGTTTCTCCTTCCACATATACAAAATCTATCCGGCCAAGGCTTGGGAGCGGGTGAAGGTGATTTGAAAACCCCTTTGACTGGTACAAGGTTTCATAGCCGAGCGATTCTAGAAAACGAACGAGTTTCCCCTGCTCACCTGACCCTCTAACCAGGAAGTCGATATCCTGAGTAGCCCGCACATAGCCATATGCCTGTAGCGCAAATGCACCGATCAGCGCGAAATCGATCTTTTCTTTGGCAAAAAAACCAATGAGATTTTCAAGAGCAGTCTTGATGTTCACAGCTTTTATTTTCCCGAGGAAATCCTGGCCTTCAACTGCTCGATTTCGGCTGCGGTCAGCTCACGGCCATCGGCGCCAAAAACCTTCGCCGAGGGCGGGACCTCCAGGTGGAACAGCCTGGGTTCGAGGCTCGCGTGAGGCGTAAGGGACTCTATTCTGATCTCGTTGGCGTTTTCTAGAATGTCATGGCTCTCTATGCGGGTAATCCGGTAGTTCTGCAGGTCTATCCAAAGATAGAGGAGTTTGACGCTCGGGTCTTCCTGCCTGGGGACGAGCTTCAAAGCAGCCGATCTCCCGGTTGACTGGTTTGAGTCGAGGGTCACCTCAAAATACTTCTTAAGTCCAACCGCCCCATCGAAAAAGGTCCGGGCAAGGGCAGAGGCGAAAAGCTTGTCTGCATCGAACAGGGTGATCTGGTTTTCGGCACGCACATAGAGCCATGCGAACCGGTTGTTTGCAACGAAGACCTGTTCCTCGGGCTTGTCGTATTCCCAGCGCATCTGGCGGGGCCTTGCATAGTACAGTCTTCCCGAGGCCTCCCCGGCGCTCATGGCGCCCGCTGCCGCCGACGTGGTCCTCTGGTGGAAAATTGCCGTAAAAGCGTGAATGTTCCGGTAATCTGCTTCAGTTTTGCCAAGAATTTCCCCGAGCATCGGGGGACTGGCGGCCGAAACAAGACCTGAAGAGAATAAAAAGGAGAGCGAGGCAAGAATGTATGGAAATGCGGTCCGGCAAAGGCCGGTTTTTACAGCAGCATGATTTGTCCGATTATTTGCCATGGAATTCCTTATGTTTTATAAAATTGGATCAGAGCAGCCGCCTGCCGAGGACTTCTCTTGGCTTTATTCCGTCCGAGGGGGAGACGATCCCTTGCTGTTCCATCACTTCTATCATACGGGCGGCGCGGTTGTACCCCACCCGAAGCCTTCTTTGAATCATGGATATCGAGGCCTGCCTTGTTTCCAGAACGATCTGGACCGCTTCCTCGTACTTTTCGTCCAGTTCCTCTTCGGCGACCTCCGCGGCCGCCCCCTCCTCACGCAAGTCCACCCTGTCCTTGAGCGGGTCATCAGACAGCTTTTGCACTTTCCAGTGTTCGGTGATCCTCGTGAGTTCAGCATCGGAGATAAAGGCCCCGTGAATGCGCTGGAGCTTTGCCGTGCCGGGTGGAAGGAAAAGCATATCGCCGGCTCCCAGCAGAGCTTCAGCCCCCGAGCCGTCCAGAATAGTCCTGGAATCGATTTTCGATGAGACCTGGAACGAAATCCGTGTAGAGATGTTGGCCTTGATTATGCCGGTCAGAACGTCCACCGAGGGCCTCTGCGTGGCCAAAATGAGGTGGATTCCCGCCGCCCGCGCCATCTGGGCAAGGCGCGTGATCGACTCTTCAACATCGCGGGAGGCGACCATCATAAGGTCTGCGAGCTCGTCAATTATTATCACCACATAAGGGAGCCTGTGGTGCTGAAGATCCGGATCGGAAAGCCCGCCCGATTCCGGTTCCTTTTCCCTGTCTTTCCCCTTTAGTGGTTTTTCGCGGGCGAGCACCCGGTTGTAGGTCTCGATGTTTCGCACGTCCTTGTCGGCCAGCAGCTTGTAGCGCAGCTCCATTTCCTCGACGGCCCAACGCAGGGCCCTTGTCGCCATCTTTGCGTCGGTTACCACGGGGTGGATCAAATGGGGTATGCCTTCGAAGCTTTTCAGCTCGATCCTTTTGGGATCGATCAGGAGGAGCCGCAGCTCTTCGGGCGTGTTTCTGAAAAGAAGGCTGCCCAGAATGGTATTGATGCAGACGCTTTTACCGGTCCCCGTCGAGCCGGCGATAAGCAGGTGAGGCATTCTGCCGAGATTGGCCACAGCCGGCTGGCCGGTTATGTCTTTCCCCAGGGCTATCGTGAGGGGGACGACGGAGAGGGTGAAAACCTCCGATTCAAGCACGGCCTTTATGGAAACCAGTTCCCTCTTTGAGTTGGGTATTTCGATCCCCACGGCCGCCTTGCCCGGAATGGGCGCAACCACGCGCACGCTAATGGCTTTGAGGGCCATCGACAGGTCGTCGGCAAGGTTGACGATCCGGCTGATCTTGATTCCCGGGGCGGGAGCGTATTCATACATCGTCACTACCGGCCCGGGATTGATACCCACCACCTTACCCTGGACGCCGAAATCGGCCAGCTTTTCTTCGAGAACGGCGCCGTTTTGTTCGAGCCGCTTCCAGTCGGGTTTGGCGGTTTCGGTTTCGTATGTGTCAAGCAGGCTGAGCATGGGGAGCACATACTGCCCCGGCGCCATGGAAAGCGGTTCCGGCGAAATGGGTTCCTTGCCGGTCTGCTTCTTCGGGAACAGCTCTGTCTGGACCGGCGGCGAGGTGAGTCTTTCCTTCTTTTTCACTCGACTCGGGGCTTCATCGACCGCTTGCGTCTCCGGCTCCTCGTCTTCCGCCTGCTGATCTCCCAAAAGCCATCCGGACGTTCTGCTCCATAATGCTGAAATCCCCTCGATCATCGCTTGCAGCGTGAATGGCGTGGAAAGCAGAAGCGCTATCAGAAACAGTCCAATTAGAAGCGTATGCGAACCCAGCCCCGAGAGACGGTCGTCAAGAAATTCAGAGAGGATTCTACCGATTTCTCCGCCGGTTTCGAATTCCTGACCCAGAAAGACGACTGTGTCCCAATGCAGGGCGCCCAGGGTCATTACGCTCACGATGAGAAGAGCGATACCCGAGAGCTGGAGCCACGCACGTTCGAATAAGGGTTCCCTGAAAAGGCGCCAGCTTGCCCACAAACCAGTAATCACCAGCCCGTAGGCGCCCATTCCGAAAAACGTGATCAGCGGCCAGGCGATATGTGCCCCGAAAGTACCTACCAAGTTTCTCGGCGGCAGGGCCTCAGCCGGGATCGGCGCAGCCTTTGGCGGCGTCTGCCCCTGTCCGGCGGACCATTCCAGCGTCTTGGAGGAACTAAAAATAGTGGGATCTTCTGCGCGATAGGACAAAATACTGAAGAGGACCAGAAGCGAGATCGTCAAAACGCATAAAGCCCATATTTCGTGCTTTTTTCGATCCATTTGGGGCCTCTTAAATTTCTACCACGATCGGATAGATTACCGGCCTCCTGTCCAGAGTCCGGATAAAGAAACGCTTGAGTTCGCGGCGTATTTCCTCCTGGAGCAGCGCGCAGTCCAGTTGGTGGTCCTCCTCCAGTTGTCTGTCGATGCTTTCGAATATTATGCATTTGGCCTCAAAGAGGATTTCAGGCTTTGCCTCTTCGTGTATGAACCCTCTGCTGAATATGTCCGGCCCGCTCAGAAGTTCGTGAGACTCCTTGTTTACCACTAACGATGCTACTACAAGCCCGTCCTCGGATAGGTGCCTGCGATCCCGGAGCACCAGGCCTCCTACGTCGCCAACCCCTTTGCCGTCTACAAAAACCCTGCCGGTCTCGATCTTGTCTTTTGTGCTCACCGAGTCACGGCTGAAGGTTATGACGCTGCCGTTTTCTATCAGCAGACAGTTTGCCGCAGGCGTCCCGAGCGACAGGGCCAGTTGTCTGTGTTTCTTGAGATGGCGGTATTCGCCGTGAATCGGGATGAAATAGCGGGGCTGAATCATGTTTATGAGTATCTTCAGCTCTTCCTGATACGCGTGCCCGGAGACGTGGATGTCTTTCACCTGCTCGTGGATTACATCCGCCCCGTTCCTGCACAGGTGGTTTATGATGTTCTGAATGGCGCGCTCGTTTCCGGGAATGAACCTCGAGGAAAGAATTATCGTATCCCCTTCCTTGATTCTTAGCTTCTTGTGATCGTTGAAAGCCATCCGGCTCAGGGCGCTCATCGGCTCACCCTGAGTTCCGGTCGTCAGCATCAGCACCTGGGAGTCGGGCATGTACTGAAGGTCCTGAAGGGATATCTCATCGTCCATCGTAAAATCGAGATAGCCCAGTTCGCGCGCGATCCGAACGTTTGCAACCATCGATTTGCCGTTGAGCAGGACCTTGCGCCCGAATTCGCGCGCAACATGGATAAGCTGCTGCATACGGTGCAGATTGCTCGAGAATACTGCGACTATTATCCTGCCCTGCTTTTCCTGGAATATTTCGCGAAACGTCGCGCCCACTTCCTTTTCGGATACCGTGTACCCCGCGCGCTCCACATTGGTCGAATCGGAAAAAAGCGCCAGAACGCCCTCTTCGCCGTACGAGCCAAGCCGCGCGATGTCGAACCTCTTGCCATCCACGGGAGTGTTGTCGATCTTGAAGTCGCCCGAATGGATCAGGATCCCGACAGGAGTGCGGATGGCAAGTCCCACGCCGTCGGGAATGCTGTGGCAGACCTGGATGAATTCGATGTCAAATGGCCCGATTTTAATAACCTGGCGGGGGACGATCTGAACGAGGTCCGCCCGGTCGAGCAAATTGTGTTCCCTGAGTTTTTCCCTGATCAGGGCGAGGGTGAGGGCTGTGCTGTATATAGGGATGGACAGTTCACGCATGAGGAAAGGAATGGCGCCTATGTGGTCTTCATGGCCGTGTGTTACAACAAGAGCGGCCACCCGGTCCCTGTTTTTGAGAAGATAGCTGAAATCGGGAATGACTATGTCGATTCCCAGCATCTCATCTTCGGGAAACATCAACCCGGAGTCCACAACTACAATGGTATCCCCATACTCGAGGACCATCATGTTGAGGCCTATTTCGCCCAGACCACCGAGGGGGATGACCTTTAAAGTGGGACCCGTCAGTTTTTCAGGCATTGCGGCAGCCGTCGCCCCCATCGTGTAAATCCGCCTTTCCGGTTTGAGGCTTAACTTTTGAGTCGTCTCCGGCCTCCTCAAAAGTCAAATTGGCGCGGATAGCCTCCCGGACCTGCTCGAGCAGAAGGTCTCGGCTCCTGCTGCCGTTGCCTTGCATCCGAATCGGTCTGCTTATTGAGAACCTGATTTCCCCGGGGTGGATCGTCCAGCTATTTTTGGGAAGAATGCGATAAGAACCGCTGATGCTGACAGGGACGATCGGCTGCCGCGATTTCGCGGCCAGGGCAAACCCGCCTTTTTTGAAATCCCTGAGCACCCCGTCAGCGCTCCTGGTGCCTTCCGGGAAAATGAACACCGAGGTCCCGTCCCGGATTACTTCGGCGGCCCTGTTCATGCTGGCGAGCGCTTTCCTGTGATCCTTGCGGTCGATTGGAATATAGCCCGCCCTGTGCATCGCCTGGCCGAAGATCGGGATTTTAAAAAGCTCCTCTTTGGCCAGCCAGCTAAAACGTACCGGCAATTTCCCAAGCGCCGCGAAAATATCGAACCACCCCTGGTGATTGCTGGCAAATATGTAAGACTCGTGGCTATCTATATTTTCAAGACCGGCAACTCTAACCTTAACTCCGGCCGCCCAAAGGTTCAGGTTCCCCCAGCACCTGGCCATCACAGAGGCCCAGTCCCGGCTGACAAATGAGCCTATGACGGCCGAAATCCCCAGAATTATGGTAGAAAAAAACAAAATGATGTAAAAGAAATACGTGCGCAATAATCTCATTTCTCACCAGTCCAGGGCGAGTGTGCACTAAAGAATCGGAAACAAATTTCCGGCTTATTTTCAAACTGTTAGTCTAAACCGTTTCCAAATGGTAGTCAATTGGAAGACGGATGCCGCCGGGGAGCATATCGGAGGCCCGCCGGCCGATGCCGATATTCTGGATATCCGCGCTCCGCGAGGTCTGGAGTACGGGTATCGGGAAAAAATCCCGTATGATTTTATTCGGTTTCCGATTCATGATATATGGTGTTGAAAACAGGGGGTTCTCTGGGTTATTTCGCTGGAAAGGAAGGGTAAAAAATGGCTAAAGGCACGGTCAATAAGGTTATATTAGTCGGCAGGCTGGGGGCGGACCCGGATATCCGATACAGCCCCAGCGGAGTCGCGGTTGCGAAATTCAACCTTGCAACAAACGATTCTGTCTCGGTCGGGGAAGGTAAATGGGAGGAACGAACCGAATGGCACCGTATCGTCACCTTCGGCAAGACGGCTGAATTCTGTGGAAATTACCTCGCCAAAGGTCGGCAGGTCTATGTTGAAGGCAGTATTCGGACTAACCAGTGGGAAGACCCTCAAGGCCAGAAGCGTTATTTCACCGACATTATAGCTCGGGAAATCCAGTTGCTAGGGAGCGCGGAGGGACAGGGACAGGGACAGAGCCAGGGACAGGGGCAAAGCCAGGGCCAGGGGCCTGCGGGCGGCCAGAACCAGATGAGAAACGCCGGTCCCGCCGGGCGCTCCGCAGTGGAAGAACTGCCCCCCAAGACCGGGGCGCCGGATGATGATATACCTTTCTAGCAGGTTGCCCGAGGGGAATGAATTCCAACGCGGGTAAGGCCACCGGGAGCGCAAGGCGGTCTCGATCCCGGCACGTTCATCGCTGGCATGCCCGCTCCTGAAGGGAGATCATGCCCTCAGAGGGGGAACGCGCGCTGCGCGCGATGAGAGGGGCCAAAAAGATCGGCGGCACGCACGGTTTACGCCGGTGGGAGCGGGCCTTGCCCGCAAGAAGCTGAAGTTGCGCGCTGCTTCGAAAGTGGGCGGCTATCAGGGGATGCCAGGATGCTTGCGTGGATTTTGATGCCCGATCACGCTCTCTGGTTGGTCCAACTGGGCGGGCACGATAAGCTCGAAGAAGTGATCAATCGTCTGAAATCAGCCAGCGCACGCGAGGCAAATCGGAAATTGGGGCGAAGAGGGGCATTGTGGCAAAGGGCGTTTT
>JBEKXG010000171.1:0-10698 GCA_049512295.1 Syntrophobacteraceae bacterium | reverse complement strand
AAATTACCTTCGCATCTGGACTCTGGCAACATGATCTACCTCCTTTTCTATCGTAGTGGGTTGAGGAAGATCATGGAACAAAATGAGAATAGAGTCAATAGCTAAGTAACGTTGTAGGGCTAAGCAGCGGGGCAATCCCTGTAAAATTCGTCACAATTCGTACAGCCTCCCATATTTCTCTCTCAAATAAGCGATCAGGTAATCCGCATTCAGGTCCTCCCCCGTAGCGGCTTTGACCAGGTTGCGCGGGAGATGGCGGCTGCCCTGCGAATGAATGTTTTCCCGCAACCATCCGAGAAAAGGTGCGAACTCTCCCGCCTCGAACATTTCCTGCAAATCGCACAGCTTCTCCCGGGCTTTTGCGTAAAACTGCGCTGCATACATGTTTCCCAGGGCATAACTGGGGAAATAGCCGATCGCTCCTCCGGACCAGTGTACGTCCTGCATCACTCCATCGGCGTAGTCGGGTGGAACGAGCCGGAGATATTTTTCCATTTTGGCGTTCCATGCCCCCGGAAGGTCCACGGGTTCCAGATCTCCGCCGATCAGCATCCTCTCCAGTTCGAATCGCATGATGATATGAAGATTGTATGTCACCTCGTCTGCTTCGGTGCGAATTAAGCTCGGACGAACCTCGTTCAGGGCAAAAAGGAATTTGTCGATGTCAATTTTTTGCAGCCACGGGAAGCGCCTGCGCGCTACGGGATAAAAATGCTTCCAGAACCCGGGGGACCTTGCCGCCATATTCTCCCACATGCGCGACTGAGATTCGTGGATCGCCATTGATATCGACCTGCCGCGCGGGGTCCCCCAGTGTTCCACTGGAAGCCCATGCTCGTAGAGGGCGTGTCCGGTCTCGTGAATCGAGCTGAACAGGGCCATGACAAACGAGTTCGGATCGAATCTGGTGGTGATGCGTACGTCTCCCGGTCCGATCTTTGAGGTAAAAGGATGGGCCGACCGGTCTATCCTGCCTGCGCCAGGGTCGTAGCCCAGGTGAGCGGTTATTTCCATGATGAATATCTCCTGCACGGACGCAGGAGAGTCACCCTGTAAAGCGTTGGGGTCCGGCTTTCGGGTGGATGCTTCGATCTTTTCGAGCAATTCGAAGGTGGCGCCTGCCAGCTTGTCGAAGAGTGGCTCGATACTCCCGGCTCTTTCCCCCGGTTCGAAATTTTCGATCAGCGCATTGTAAATCTCTTCCCCGCCGGTGGAGAGCGCGGCAGCCTGCTGCCGCTTAAGGCTTATGATCCGTTCGAGGTGGGGAAGAAAACCCCTCCAGTCATTTTCGCGCCTCATGCTTTGCCATGCAAGCTCGCTCTCCGAGGCCGCTTTTGCCAGTTCGACCGCGAGCGTCTCCGGTATTTTAGTTGCGCGGTCGTAGTTTCTTCTCCATTCACGCAGATTCACGGCTTCATCGGACAGCGGTCCACCGGGGGTTTCCGAGGCTTCGGCCTTCGCAAGCATATCTCCGAACTCGGGATCTGTTGCGCGCCTGTGAACAAGGGCCGTAATTGCCGCAATTTGTTGCGCCCTGTGTGAATGGCCTCCTTTGGGCAGGTATGTGCGCTGGTCCCAGTTGAGCAGACTTTTCATGGATTCATACAAAGCGGTGGTTGTGGAGTAGTCCAACAGCCACCTGTAAGCTTCTGCGGGACGCATGAAACCCTCAATGGCCGACTGGTTCATCAGGCCGTGCAGTCGTCGTCTGCGATCTGATATAGAAACAAGATTCGTGCATCATGTTACCTCCAGATACCTTAATGCCATTTAACATTAAATCAGACCTCGTCTGCATGCACTAAATTTCTGTCCACTGCTCACTGTTCGCCGTTCACTGATTGACTTTTACCGGTACAGACTTAGTTTTCAGAAGACTCAAGATAATGCAGACTGATGTAATATGAAGTCATTTCAATAAATTACACTGTCGTTTCGTATTCTCCACGGAGCAGGGGAAGTATAGTCATAACCGGAACTAAACACTTAGAACTAGTTTCCATCCGGAAAGGGTCCTTTTCCGCCCTGGCGTTGTCAATCTTCGGGCTTCCTTGTGCGGCGTACCCAAGTACGCCTCCGCGCAACCCCTCGATTTGCGGCGTACCCAAGTACGCCTCCGCGCAACCCCTCGATTTCCTAGCCAGAACGGAAAATCCCTCCTTTCCGAATCGGAAACTGTTAGTGTTTCAACCGGGGTTTCCGGATGGACACGAACTAGAAACTAAAGACTAATATGCTGCCGGATGAATTGAAACTCAAGCTCCAGAAGATGATCGGCGAGGCGGAATCGCCCCGCGAGAAAGCCATCGATGTAATGTTTGAAATACAGGAACTCCAGGGCTGGATGAGCGATGAAGCCATGGTTGAAGCAGCCGCGCTGCTCGGTATGACGCCATTGGAGCTGGAGGAGCTCGCCACCTTTTATGATTACATATACCGGAGCCCCGTAGGCAAATATGTAATCAAGGTCTGTGACAGCACGGTGTGCTGGCTGGAGGGCCACCAGCGTGTAATCGACCACGTGAGCGCACGCGCCGGCGTTCCCATGGGCGGGACCAGTCCGGACGGGCTCTTCACGCTTCTGCCCGTCTGCTGTATCGGCTATTGCGACCGTGCTCCTGCGATGGTGATAAACAAGCGGGTATACGGAAAACTGACCCCGGAAAAGATCGACAGAATTCTTGATAAACTGGCTAACGAAGCCGAATTTCACGAATCGGAATAACTCATGCCTGAGTATCCCCAGGTACTGTTCAAAAACAGGAAACCGGGCCGAGTGGCGACCCTGGACGAATACCGCGAAAGCGGCGGGTACCGGGCGCTCGAAAAGTTCGTCGGCGACGGGATTTCTTCCAAAGAGATCATAAGGCTGGTGAGTGAATCAGGCCTTCTGGGCCGGGGCGGCGCCGGTTTTCCAGCCGGAAAGAAATGGGCTGCTGTGCCGGACTCGGGCGCTTTTCCCCGCTATCTTGCCGCAAACGGCGACGAGATGGAGCCCGGAACATTCAAGGACCGCATGTTGCTCCATGTTGACCCGCACTGCGTAATCGAGGGAATGATCCTGGCGGGTTACTCTTTTTCGGCTTCCAAGGCTTTCTTTTTCGTGCGTCCCTCCTACGAAAGCAGCGCCCTCATATTTGAGCGCGAGTTGGAATACGCGCGGCAGGCGGGTTTTTTGGGCAATAACATTCTGGGTACGGATTTTTCTTTTGACATCGCCGTTCACCGAAGCGGAGGAAGATACATCTGCGGGGAGGCGACCGCACTGCTCAACGCCATAATGGGGAAGAGGCCGAACCCGATCAAGCCGCCTCCATACCCGACCGAGAAGGGCCTCTGGGACAGGCCGACGGTTGTAAACAATGTGGAAACTCTGGCCAATGTCCCTCATATTCTGCACAACGGTCCCGAGTGGTTCAAGGGGCTGGCGGCAACCCCTCACGGGGCCGGTACGAAAATTTACGGCATAAGCGGTAAAGTGAGTGTTCCCGGCGCGGTTGAGCTGCCCATCGGCACCCGGCTAAGTGAAATAATCGATGAACATTGCGGAGGAATGACTCCGGGTTCGGAATTCAAGGCATGCCTTCCGGGAGGCGCTTCGACCCGGCTCATGACCAGGGAGCACTACGATATCCGGATGGATTTCGAGGACCTGAAGGCAATTGGAAACCGCCTCGGTACTGCCGCCATAATGGTTTTCGATCACAAAACATGCCTCGTGGGCGCCACCCTCAACCTCATTGAATTCTTCGCTCGGGAGTCCTGCGGCTGGTGTACGCCTTGCCGGGAAGGGCTGCCGTACATGCGCGACCTGCTGTGGAGAATCGAAAATGGTGAGGGGAAAGAAGAATTCATCCCCAATCTCAGGGCACTGTGCAAAGAGGTTTGGAACTCTTACTGCGCTCTTGCTCCAGGGGCCGCCGAGCCGGTGATCAGCCTCCTGGATCATTTTGAAGATGAAGTACGCGAACACATTAGCCAAAAAGGATGTCCGTTCCATGCCACGGCTGGTCATTGACGATCTTGAAGTCGAGGTCCCACGGGGGGAAAGTGTCATCGAAGCCGCCGAACGGCTGGGCATTATGATCCCGCGCTTCTGCTATCACGAGGCGCTGGGGGCCGTCGGCGCCTGCCGTATGTGCGCCGTCAAATTTATCCAGGGGCCGTTCAAGGGCGTTCAGATGAGTTGTATGATCGAAGCCCGGGATGGGATGGTCGTTTCGACGACCGACGAAGAGGCGGTTCAATTTCGCAAAAGGGTAATCGAACTGCTGATGATGAATCATCCACTGGATTGTCCCGTATGCGACGAGGGCGGCCAATGCCTGCTGCAGGATGAAACATGGTCCGGCGGACACGGCATCCGCAGGTATCGGGGCAGCAAGCGAACGTACCGGGACCAGTACCTGGGACCTTACATTCAGCATGAAATGAACCGCTGCATCCACTGCTACCGCTGTTCCAGGTTTTACCGCGAATTTGCCGGGTACCGGGACCTCGGTACCATGCAAATCGGCGACCGTCTCTACTTCGGCAGGTTTTCGGACGGTAAGCTCGAAAGCCCTTTTTCCGGAAACCTGGTGGATATCTGCCCCACCGGCGTTTACACCGACAAGACCGCCCGGTTCAAAGTGCGAAGATGGGACCTCCAGAGGGCGCCCTCCCTTTGCAACCACTGCTCGCTGGGGTGCAATACGGTCGGGAACGCCCATTACCGTGGGGTCATGCGCGTGGAAGCGCGCTGCAATCATGATGTGAACGGGTACTTTATATGCGATGTGGGGAGGTTTGGGTTTTCCTATACGAACGGCGGCGCTGGCCACAAAGAGCGCCCCCGGGCGCCTCGGGTCGGCGGGAGCGGCGTTTCCGCGCAGACCGCTTTCTCCCGAGCGCGGGAAGCTCTGGGCAATGTTGCGGAAAAATACGGTTCCAGGGCGATTGCAGCGGTCGGCTCGGCTCGAAACAGCCTTGAGTCCCAGTGTATGCTCAAGCGAATATGCAGAACACGAGACTGGCGCGGCCCGGTATTTTTTTTCGATCCGGCAAAACTCCTCAAGACCCGCTCCGCCGTTGAAAGGCTTGACGGTGAAATCGCCGTATCGATGCGGGAAATCGAGAAAGCGGATTTTATCGTCGTTGCAGGGGCAGATCCCCTGAATGAAGCAGGGATGGCAGCGCTCGCGATCCGGCAGGCGGCGCGGAGGGAAGCACCGGTTGTCGTGATCGATCCCCGCCCGGTCTTTCTGCCCTTCGAGTTCGAACATATACCGGCTGCACCTGGAGATATCGAGCTATTCCTGGGCATGCTCGTCGGCAAGGCGGTCGAAAAGAATGCGGAAAAGTTCGGAGAAGACGCGGAGAGTTTTTATCGGACGGTGGTTGCGGAACGTGAAGATCGTGAACTTCCGGCCGGGATTTCACTTCTTGGCGGACATCTCAGCGCCAGCCAAAGGCCGGTGATAATCTGCGGAACTGACGTGACCCGAGATACGACGCCCGCGTTTGCCGCCGATTGCGTTCGGTTGCTGCGGCTGGCAGGAAAAGAGGCAGGCCTTTTTTATCTTCTGCCCGGGGCAAGCTCTTTCAGTTCAGCTCTTCTTTCCGGGGTGGACGGGCAAGACCCGGGATCGACTGCGGGGCAAACCTTTGCGGACCTTATCGGCAATATCGAAGAAGGCCTGGTCCGGGCTCTGGTCGTTGTAGAGAGCGATCCATTCCACTATTACCCGGACAGGCTGAGACTCGAGCGGGCCTTGTCAAAGCTCGAACTCCTGATCGCGATCGATTATTTCCCGACGGAGACGGTCGATCGCGCCGGTATATTCTATCCGGCTTCCACAATATTTGAGACCGGCTCGACATATATAAACCAGGAAGGAAGGGCCCAGTTTGCCCAACGTGTCCACCACGGCGGCGTACCGATCTGGGGAGGAGAACACCCGCCGCGTGTTTACCGGGATTTTACTCCCGGAGGCGATCACCTGCCGGCCTGGAAGGCGCTTTGGGAAATTGCCGGCACAACCCCGCAACATGCGATCCCGCCGCCCCCCCGGCAGGGGGCAGCGGCGTTTCCCCCGGCTGGCGGTCCCACCGCCCCGGACACCGGACTGAGCGATATCTCCCCGGGTGATTTCATCCCGGCGGAGCATGCCGCCTTTGAAAGTTTCAAAGATGGCGGCTACCCGCTGGATGGAATAAGAATCCTTCCCGGCAAATCCGGGCTGGAGAGTAAGTGGCGCCTCCGGAGCGCTGAGTCCGGGGAAAAGCCGAAAAACTCCGGCGGCCTCGAGCTTCTAATGGTCGAATGGATGTTCGGCACGACGGAATTCTCTGCCTGGTCGGATTCACTCAGCGCCGGCATCACCGAACCGCATATGTCGATTCACTCAAAAGACGCGCAATTTGCGGGGCTTTCCGACGGAGACAGGGTGTCCGTCGAACTCGACAACGGCGTCCTGGAGGTCAGGGTTTCGGTCTCGGATCGCATGGCTGAAGGGGTACTGGTCATTCCACGCCACCAGTCGCTGGATTGGCGCAGGATGAAAAATTTCTCTGTCCGGGTCCTGCCGGAAAGTATCAGAAAAATCTGACAATGAAGAAATGTGCGATCGGGATCGATCTGGGGGGCAGCAAGATTGCCCTGGGCGTAGTCGATGAAGAGGGACGGCTGCTGGGGAAGCTTCGCTATGACACGGACACGCGGGGCGGACCCGGCGCGGTGATAAAGCAGATCGTCAAAGGAGTTGCGCAACTCGAGCGCGAGAGCGCGATTTCACCATCCGGCATCGGCATTGGGGTTGCCGGGCAGGTGAACCCCGAGACCGGGGACGTCCTGTTCGCGCCCAACCTGGACTGGCATGACGTACCGCTTGGGGCGGACGTGGAAAAAGGGTGCGCAATTCCCGTGGTTGTGACAAACGACGTTCGTGCCGCACTGTGGGGCGAATGGATTTTCGGGGCGGGCCGGGGCGCCGGCGATCTGCTGTGCGTCTTTATCGGGACGGGAATCGGCGGAGGGATCGTTTGCGGCGGCAGGGTGCTCGAAGGGTGCAGCAATACGGCCGGAGAAATCGGTCACATCACGGTGGACCTCAGCGGTCCGCTTTGCACCTGCGGCAACAGGGGATGCATGGAAGCGCTCGCCGGCGGCTGGGCCATAGCTCGCAGGACGCGTGAGAGCGTGGAGGCTGACCCGGTTACCGGCGGCACTATATTGAGGATGGCAGGAGGCAGGGTCGAGGACATCACTGCGAAAACGCTGGCGCAGGCCTTTCACGCTGGAGACGCGCTTGCCGGGGAGATCATAAAGGAGGTTACGGACGCTCTGGCCGCCGGAATCGCCGCCCTGGTGAACGCGCTTAACCCCTGTCAGATAATATTGGGCGGAGGCGTCATAGAAGGCATGCCCGAGTTGGTCTCGCACATAGACAAAGGGGTGCGCCGCCGCGCGTTGAGTGCGGCAACCGGCCGCCTTGCCGTCTGTGCTTCAAAACTCGGAAACGACGCGGGAATCATCGGGGCTGCGGCGCTCGCAATGAGGACGTTTTCGGGAAGTGATTAAAATCAGCTCCGTACGCAATCCAGCTAAGCTTTTCAGGAGGAGTTTCGATGAAACTGCCGGAAATGGATGCCGACCTGGCCGGGTTCGAAGCGGCGGTAATGGAAAGGCTCAAAGATCTTGAGGAAGCCGGGTTCTGCTCCCGGCTCTGGAAAAAGGACCCCGCGATCTGGAAAATGGAACCGGACCAGCAAAAAATAATTGCAAACTCGATGGGCTGGCTGGATTCCTCTGCGAAGATCAAGCAGGACGTGGCGGATCTTTCCGGATTTGCCGCCGAGCTGAAGAAAGCGGGCTTTCGGCACGTGCTCCTTATGGGCATGGGAGGAAGCAGCCTTGCCCCGCTCGTTTTCAGCGAAACTTTCGGCAGGCATGCTCCCGGTCTGCCTCTGACGGTGCTCGACACCACGGACCCTGCAACTGTAATTCGCTTCGCACGAAGCCTCCCTCTTGCGAACACTTTTTTCATCGAGGCCAGCAAGTCGGGGACAACCGTCGAGAGCCGCTCTTTCGGCGAGTATTTTTTTGAAAGAGTAAAAGGCATAAAGGCAAACCGCACGGGCGAAAACTTCGGGGTAATAACGGACCCGGGTTCAATGCTGGAGAGACTGGCACTGGAGCGGTCCTACCGCAAGGTTTTTCTTAATTATCCGGACATCGGCGGACGCTATTCGGCGCTTTCCTATTTCGGGCTGGTTCCCGCCTCGCTGATGGGCATCGACCTGGATGAGCTGCTCCTCAGGGCCTCAAGGATGGTAAAGGCATGCCGGACTCAGAGGCCCCTTTCCGAGAATCCCGGTATAGCGCTCGGGGTTGCAATCGGCGTCCTTGCCTCAGGCGGCAGGGATAAGCTTACCCTTCTTCTGCCCGGGCCGATTTCGTCATTCGGCATGTGGTTGGAGCAGCTTATTGCCGAGAGCACGGGGAAAGACGGGACAGGGGTTGTTCCGGTCTCGGGCGAGCCGGCCGAAAACCCGCAAAGCTACGGAGAAGACCGGCTGTTTGTTGAATTTAGAATCAGGAACGAGCCGGACGAGGTCCTGGAGGCCAAAGCCGGTTCTCTGCGCAAAGCCGGCCACCCGGTCATCACGGTTTATATGCGCGACCGGCTCGATCTCGGAGAGCAGTTCTTTCTTTGGGAGATCGCCACCGCAACCGCTGGAGCTTTGCTCCGCATAAATCCGTTCGATCAGCCGAACGTGCAGGAATCCAAGGAATTTACAGCTAAAATTCTCGATGAGATCAGGAAGGAGGGCATGGTGCCCGAGGCCGGGATGGAAATGTCGCACGGTCCGCTGCGGCTTTACCTGGCCGGTGGAGCTTCCAGCGTCCCGCAGGCATTGTCCCTGTTTTTCGAGGGGGCTGCACAAAATGATTACCTGGCCATCCTCGCCTACCTGACCGAAAATGAAGTTAACGAAAGCGGGCTGAGGCGGATTCGCGCACTTGTGAAGGACAAAGTGCGTATCGCTGCGACAATCGGCTACGGCCCGCGCTACCTGCACTCGACCGGGCAGCTTCACAAGGGGGGATCAGGCAGGGGGCTTTTTCTTCTGCTTACCTCGGATACTGCCGAGGATGCCGGGATTCCCGGCCAGCCATATACTTTCGGAATGTTGATGCGTGCCCAGGCCCTTGGTGATTTCGAAGCACTGCGCAAACACCGGCGCAGAGTTTTGAGGGTGCATTTGAGCGGTGAGGCGCCAGCGGGACTTGCCGCTCTGGAGGAAGTCCTGAAATCCGCGATCCCGGGGTGAATAAGCTTGTGTCAAGCTGGGGATTCCCGGAAAAAATGGAAAATCAATGGATCATGGATTGTTATACTTCAAGAGCACAAGCGTTGGCCAACCAGGGTATCGTTGCCGGCCCAAATTGGGGGGTGATACGGTATGAAAGTCAGTGTGGTATTAGAGCCTAGTGATGAAGGGGGTTTTACTGCCTTTGTCCCCAGCCTTCCCGGCTGTATAAGCGAAGGTGAAACGAGGGAAGAGGCTTTGGAGAACATTAGAGAGGCCATCGCACTTTACCTCGAACCGGTGGACGACGACATCGCTTCGGTTCCGGGGGCTGAAGTCATAGAGATTGCGATATGACCAAGCTCCCGAGTTTGGGCTACGAAAAGGTTGTGAAAGCACTTCAACGAGATGGCTGGGTGGTCGTCCGGCAAAGGGGCAGTCATATTCGCCTGCATAAGCATGTGGGTACAGAAGTTCTCAAATTGACTATCCCTGGGCACAACCCCATCAAACGGTCGACCCTCGCCCAGATCATCAAGCAGGCACGGCTCACAAAAGAAGAATTTGAATCGTTGTTGTAATCAGCCAATTCCGCTCACGAGAGGGAACGATGAAAAAACTGCTCTCCGCATCCATTTTGTCCGCCAATTTCGGCAAATTTGCAGAAGAGGTCAAAGCTGTCGAAGCCGCAGGGGCCGACTGGATACATGTGGACGTAATGGACGGCCATTTCGTGCCCAACATAACCATAGGCCCCGATCTGGTGAAAGCGCTGAGTGAGGTGACGCGTCTTCCTCTGGACGTTCACCTGATGATAGAAAAACCCGGGCGCTACCTGGAAGACTTCGTCAAAGCGGGGGCCAAATGGCTGGGGGTCCATGCCGAAGCCTGCGTGCACCTGCACAGGGTAATCCAGAGAATAAAGGAGCTTGGAGCAAGGGCCGTTGTTGCGGTTAATCCGGCGACTCCGGTCTGCATGATCGATCTGGTGTTGGCGGATGTCGATATGGTTTTGCTTATGACCGTTAATCCCGGATTCAGCGGACAGGCGTTCATCCGAAACGTGCTGCCCAAAATCCGGGAGTGCCGCAGGATGATAGATGAGGCAGGGCTTTCCACTCTGCTCCAGGTTGACGGAGGGGTAAACCCTCAAACGGCCGGGGAACTTTCTGAAGCGGGCGCCGATGTTTTCGTCGCCGGTTCGGCGGTTTTCAGGGGTGATTACACTCACAATATCAAAATGCTCAAGGAAGCAATGAATCAATCAAGGGCTAAATCTTGATTTTCAAATCTTCCAGCATCCGGTCGGCATAGCTTATGATGTAATCCATCTGCTTTTTGTCGGCGTAGTGAATGCAACTGCACCGCAGAATTTTTCGGCTGCGGATCAGCAGCTCGAAGTCC
>JBEKXG010000170.1:0-8624 GCA_049512295.1 Syntrophobacteraceae bacterium | reverse complement strand
GTGGGAAGAACGCCGGAATATCTGGGAAAGAAAATCGGGGCACGTGAAGTAACGTTCGCAATGATCGCCATACTGGTTCATCCCGTCTTTATTCTGTGGCCCACGGGGCTTTTTGCCGGGACAACCCTGGGGATGCAGGCGATAAGCAATGCGGGCGCGCACGGATTTACCCAGATACTATACCAGTTCTCATCGGCTACCGCCAACAATGGGTCGGCCTTCGACGGCCTGGGGGTCACCTACGGGTTCTGGAATGCGGCGAACCCGGGGCCGAGCGCCGCTGCGTTCGACATCGCAGCCGGCCTGTGCATGCTTTTTGGCCGTTTTCTTCCGATCATTGCCCCCGTGGCTATGGCGGCGTCTCTGGGTGCGAAAAAGGCAAGCCCGTTTGGTCTTGGCTCGCTTAGGGATGACAGCACAACGTTCGGTATTCTCCTGCTGGGGACCGTGGTTATCATCGGCGCATTGCTCTTTTTGCCTGCTGCCGTGCTTGGACCGGTGGCGGAGCACTTTGGCCCGATGCCTTTTGGGGGATAACGGTCGGGAGCGCTCATGAAAACCCATATTAAAATACGGCGAGGAAAAGACGCACTCAAAGGAGTTCCAGATATGAGCAAGGTAGTTCCAAATTTTGAAATACCTGTAGGGGAGGCTAGTCCGGCTCCGGAGCAGTTTCAGCCGGTGCGCCGGGTTAGAGCGCGGAAGCTGCTGGAAAAGGAGACCGCAATGGTCGCCTTGAAGCAGGCATTTGTCATGCTGCGGCCCGACCTCCAGTGGAAAAATCCCGTTATGTTCGTAGTATTGGTCGGTGCCGTTCTCACCCTTCTGTATATCTTCGAAGCTGCATGGGGCGGCTCCTCGAGCCAGGTGTCCATTAGTTACTTTATAGCCCTTGATGTATGGCTTTTTTTGACGGTCATTTTCGCAAATTTCGCCACCGCCCTTGCAGAGGCTAGAGGTAAGGCCCAGGCTGAATCGCTCAAAAAAGCCCGCCACGACACTGTTGCCTACCGCCTGAACGCAAAAGGCGCCGTAGAAGAAGTTTCGTCGGCTAATCTAAAACAGGGTGACCGGATCGTAGTAAAAGCGGGACAGGCAATTCCAGGGGACGGAGAAATCATCGAGGGAATAGCCTCGGTTGACGAATCGGCGATAACCGGCGAATCTGCGCCTGTAATTCGTGAGGCGGGCGGTGACCGGTCGGGAGTTACCGGAGGTACAGTCGTACTCTCGGACCGTATCGTGGTCGAGATAACGAGCAGTTCCGGTGAATCCTTTCTGGACCGGATGATTGCCCTGGTCGAAGGCGCAATCCGCCAGCGCTCCCCGAACGAGATCGCCCTCACCCTCGTCCTCTCAGCCTTTACACTGATCTTTCTCATCGTGGTGATCCCTCTTTTGCCCATGGCCCGCAATGCCGAGCTGTACATGCAGAGCTACCTGGGCGTTCAGGAGCCTGTGAAAAGTCTCGGCACCGACGTCCCGACCCTTATCGCCCTTCTTGTGTGCCTCATTCCGACCACTATCGGCGCACTGCTCGCAGCGATTGGCATAGCCGGCATGGACCGCGCTCTTCAGGCAAACATCATCGCCAAGAGCGGGAAGGCCGTGGAATTGGCCGGTGATATCGATGTCGTGCTGCTCGATAAGACGGGGACCATCACCATAGGCAACAGGAACGCGACCACATTCCTGCCGCTTGGAAAGCACTCGGCCTCCGACGTGGGGCGGCTCGCCGCACTGGCCTCTGCCGCCGATGCCACCCCGGAGGGGAAAAGCATAGTGCAGTTATTCGAAAAAGATAGCTCGGCTCCGATAGATGTACCGCCGGAGGCCAAGTTTATTCCATTTACGGCGCAAACGCGCATGAGTGGAATCGACCTGCCCGACGGCCGGAAAATACGAAAAGGCGCCCCGGACGCCATCATCAAATTTGTTGACGGTTTAAGTCATGGAAGCGTGCCCGAGGGACTCAGCTCGCTGGTCACCAGCGTTGCGTCCCAGGGCGCTACACCCCTGGCCGTCGCCGATGGCCCCGATATTGTAGGCCTGGTCGTTCTCGAGGATATCCTGAAGCCACACATGTCGGAACGCTTCGAACGGTTGCGAAGAATGGGGCTGCGCACAGTGATGATCACGGGTGACAACCCGCTGACGGCGGCAACGATAGCAAAAAAGGCCGGAGTCGATGACTTTCTGGCCGAAGCAACGCCGGAAACGAAGCTTGCGTATATCAAAAGGGAGCAGGTGGGGGGCAAACTGGTTGCAATGATGGGTGACGGCACAAATGACGCCCCGGCGCTTGCCCAGGCGGACGTCGCGCTGGCCATGAACGCCGGGACGCAGGCAGCCAAGGAAGCCGCCAACATGGTTGACCTGGACAGCGACCCGACAAAGCTGATCGAAGTGGTGGAAGTCGGAAAACAGCTCCTCGTGACTCGAGGCTCGCTCACAACCTTTTCCATTGCAAACGACGTTGCCAAATACTTCGCCATCATTCCTGCCCTGTTTGCCGGGACCCTGCCGTGGCTGAAGGTGATTGACGTTATGCACCTTCATTCGCCGACCTCGGCCATCCTTTCGGCTGTTATCTTCAATGCGTTGATTATTCCCGCCCTCATCCCCGTTGCGCTCAAGGGAGTTCGCTATCGGCCGCTCGGCGCCGATGCCCTGCTCCGCAGAAATATGCTGATATGGGGTCTTGGAGGCGTGATTTTACCGTTCATTGGTATCAAACTGATCGACGTGGTGATGGTGGCTTTGCGCCTGGTCAGTTGAAAACATGAGTCCCAGGAGACGCGGACATGATGAAATATCTTTCTAAAAGCTTTCTACTTTTAATATTCGGAGTGGCCATCACCTGCATTATTTATCCACTGGTGCTGTGGGTGATCGGACAAACTTTGTTCCCTTTCCAGGCAAACGGCAGCATGATTAAGGGACCGGACGGGAAATACGTTGGATCGAAACTGATCGCGCAGCCTTTCACAAAGGATGAATACTTTCAGCCCCGGCCTTCCGCTGCGTCTTACGATGCCTCCGCATCGGCTTCATCGAGCCTTGCGGCATCGAACTACGGGCTGCGTGACAGGGTTGCCCGCTCGCTTGCACCTGTCGTGAAGTACAGGAGCGGGCCAAAGGCCGGACAACTCGTTGCTCCGGACGTCGAGAGCTGGTTTGCGGAGGATAAATTCCAGGGTAAACCGCAGATCGTCGCCCAGTGGGCAGACCTGCACAATTCCCTTGCCCAGGCCTGGGTAAAAACGGACGCAGCCCACGGGACCTATGTGGACGATTGGGCAAAGGCTAATCCTGCGATAGTGGCTAAATTTATCAAGGACAATCCTGCCACCCCCGAGCCCAAGGCCCCCGATCTGGCGGTCGTCTTCTTCAAGGATTTCTCGGAGAAGAACCCGGGCAAATTCCTGACTGCAACGACTAAAACGGACGGCGGCAAATCGGTAACGACCTTCGATGTTGCCAATTCGGGAAGTGACATTCAATCGACCTTTTTCTTGATGTGGCGTGAGGACCACCCCGATGCCGACCTTCAAGACGTGCCGGGCGACTATGTTACAGCCTCGGGTTCCGGGCTGGACCCGCACATCACACTGGAAAATGCGGAGTTTCAACTGGAGCGTGTGGCATCTAAAAGGGCGGAAGACTTGAAGCGAGATCCGGCCAAGATCCAAAAAGAGATCGGGCAGATTTTGCAGGAAAATGCATCGGCGCCCTGGTTTGGACTTGCGGGCGAGAAGTTCGTAAATGTTCTTGAAGTGAACCTGGAACTTGACAAACGTTACGGCAAACCCTGACGGGCATGCTCCTTTCTACATGCTTCCACCATGGTGTGAGGAGACATAGAACTTATGGAGAAGGTTGAAATACGGAAAGCCAAAGTTAAGCCAGGCTCCGTCAATATAAGTTTTGAGGATGTGGCGGCGGTTGCAGACCGCATGGTGTGGACCGGAAGACTCCCGACCGTGAGCGGGGTTTGCAAGGAATTGAATGTCCGGAGCATCGATAAGGTTGGACAATACCTGGCATTGTGGAAAGCGGGATACAGCCATACTCGGGCAGACAAGATGCATATCGTCGACCTCTCGTCCAATTTGCAACACCTGCTGGCCGAGGATTTCGAACGGCAGGTAATTGCTTTAACGGCAAAATTCCGCGCCGAATGCGCCGAAATCAGAGGGGATAGGGATAGGCTGACCGAGGTTAACCAGCAGCAGGCCGCTCAAATAGAAGCGTTGACGGCGGCCCTTGGAGATGCCGAGGTTAAGATTGCCGAGCAGGCCGGGCGGATCGCCCGGCTAAAAAATGAAATCGCCGTTGGGCGTGATGCCCTGGCGAAGGCCGAGCATCGAATCAGAGACGCGCGGCAGGAATTAACGATAGTGGAACACAGGTTGGATGACCCTTTCCCGGAATCCGGCGGTGGGGTTTGATAGATCCTGGCTTCGGGTTGTTCGTGATATTGGAGACACACGATGTCCGATTCAAAGGCAACTGTGGATAAGATCCTAGTCTGCGTCAGCTCCAGTCCTTCTTCCGCTGGTGTAATAAGGTACGCCGCCGGAAAGGCCGAGAGCACGCGCGCTAAGCTGTTTGCAGTGTATGTCGAAGCTCCCCGCGCCTTGCTGCTCCCGGAAGCGGAGCGCAGCCACGCCATTGATAATCTGCGGCTGGCTGAGCAACTTGGGGCTGAAACCGCCACCCTGGCGGGCCGAAACATTGCGGAAGAAACTATGAAGTTCGCGCGCCAGAGAGGCATAACAAGAATAATAACTGGAAAACCGGGGCGCTCGCGTCTGAAGAGTATTTTCCCAGGCAGCCCCGTGGATCGTCTGGTGAGAATGGGTGGAGAAATCGACATCGAAATTGTTTCAGGTGATTCCGGTGAACCGGTCAAGACGCCATATCGGATTCGATCCCGGGAATTTCCATGGTCGGATTATGGGGCCGGCCTTCTCTTCCTGGCGCTGGCCACAGGGCTTTGTTTTTTGATGTATCCGCATTTCGACCTGAGCAATCTCATAATGGTCTATCTGCTGGCGGTTTTGTTGACAGCGATAGAATGCGGACGCGGACCGGCTATTGCTGTTTCTCTCTTAAGCGTACTGGCGTTCGATTTTTTCTTTGTCCCGCCTCGTTTTTCGTTCACGGTAGATGACGCTCAGTATATCGTGACTTTCATTGTCATGTTTGCGGTCGCCCTGGCTATAAGCCACCTTACTGCGCTCATGCGCAGGCAGGCGCAAACGGCCCGTCTGCAGGAGAGGCAGGCAGCGGCGATGCACGGTTTGAGCAGACAGCTCGCCGCCACCAGGAGTGTTGAAAAGACACTGCGGATCGCCGTGGAATACATTTCTGAGATCTTCGATTCCCATGTGGTCGTCATGCTGCCTGAAAAGGATGGTAGATTGAAGATGGCGGGCGGCGACCCGTCCCTGGTCTTACAAAAGGATGTCACCAAACAACTGGAGATTGCATGGAAAGCATTCGAAGCGGGTGAGACGACGGGATGGGGAACGAAACACGCAGCGGAAAACGAAGTGCTGTATGTGCCGCTTCAAGTGGCGGATTACATCCTGGGAGTTGTGGCGCTGCGGCCCGGCGATCCGGAAAGGTTTCTCCTGCCCGATCAGCGCTATCTTTTGGAATCGCTTGTCAAGCAAGTCGCTCTTTCGCTTGAAGTGGAGTATCTGGCCGAAAGAGGCGTACCGCTGCAAGGGGAGCATGCCGGTTGGAAAGTAGTCCGGACCGGTTCCGATGCCGCTCTGGAGAGCTGAAGGGGGAGGCCAATGTCCGACGAAGACAGGGCTCTTAGCTTTCTTCAACTGATACGCCGCTCACAACGCGGTAAGCTGAAGGTTTACCTCGGTTATGGACCGGGTGTCGGGAAGACTTGGCAGATGCTCCTTGAAGGGCAGCGCTTGAAGCAGGAAGGCATCGATATCGTTGTCGGCCTGGTGGAAACACATGGAAGGGCGGAAACGGCAAAACTGATCGAAGGCCTGGAGGTCGTCCCAAGAAGGCAGGTTCAGTACCGGGGCATTGTCCTTGAAGAAATGGACCTTGATGCGGTGCTTGCGCGACACCCGGAAGTGGCCCTCGTCGATGAACTGGCGCATACCAACGTTCCGGGAAGCGAAAACGCAAAACGCTATCAGGACGTGCAGGACCTTCTCGCGGCAGGCGTTCACGTGATTACCACGCTCAATATTCAGCACCTGGAGAGCCTCTACGACACGGTGGAACAGTTTGTCGGCATTAAAGTGCACGAGCGGCTGCCCGATTCGGTCCTTGCGGAAGCCGACGAGATCGTAAATGTCGACCTGTCGCCCGAAGACCTCCAGCAGCGTCTGCGGGAGGGTAAAATCTACCCGCAGGAAAGGGTCCCAACCGCTCTGGACAATTTCTTCAAGCGCACCAATCTCAATGAACTGCGCGAACTGGCTTTCAGGGAGCTTGCCTCCCAGATCGACCTCAAACGCCGAAGCGCTCCTGAAGAGGAGCATGGAACAGCCCCCGATCAGGTGATGGTCTGTTTGAGTTCACGCGGCCCAAACAGTGCCGGCCTTCTGCGTTACGGATCGAGGCTTGCCGGACGCCTGAACCGCAACTGGTACGCCGTTTACGTACAGCGGCCCTCGGAATCTCCCACGGCCATAGACGCCGCCACCCAGCGCTATCTCCTGGATACATTGACCCTGGCCAACACACTTGGCGCTATCGTCTTCACCTATAAGGGCGAGGATATTGTGGACACCATCCTGCATTTCGCCAGGGAGTACCGTGTCGGCCACATCGTCATCGGCCGTCCGGGGCCCGTTGCGTGGTGGAAACGCGTGCTCGGACGAAAGACGCTCGTTGAGCAGTTAATTCTGAAAGCACACGGCCTGACCGTGGTGGTGGTCGACGCAAAAGCCGAACCTAAGCACCTCGACCTGAGCTGGCAACAGCCGTCGCTGAATTATGAAGCAGCATGAACGGATCAGTGAACAGTGAGTTTTTAATCTCAACATCAAAAAAGGGGCAAATGAAATGAACTCATCTGGAATCAGAAAAACGGTGCTGGCATGTACGATTTTGTTTTTGACCATTTCCTTTCCTTTTATGGCTGTGTGGGCCGACGACCAGCCGGCGTCAGGGAATCAGCCCGCTGCGCCAACGGGGCCTTCTGCAACTTTTTCCGCTGACATCTTGAGCCAGTACATATTCCGTGGCGCCGCGCAATCCAAAGGCAGCGCCGTCATCCAACCTTCGGCAACAGTCACCTGGAATGGTTTTTCAGCGAACATCTGGGGAAATTTCGATACCTCCCGTCACAGCAACAATGCTTTTTTGGCCTTACCGGCGGGACAGGCGGGCGATCCGAAGTGGAGTGAGACTGACTTCACTGTTTCATATACCAAGGAAATATGCCCGAATTTTTCAATACTGGTCGGAAACATATACTACGGCCTCCAACCACCACTACAAACCCCCTTCGGCCAGGACGCAGACGAATTGTTCGGAGGCGTCAGCTATACTTTTCCATGGTTCACTGCGGCATTTACTGTTTACGGCGAAGTAATTCATTCCGTGGATGAGTGGTTTCAGTTCGACCTCACAAAGAGCATCCCGGTCGATATGCTGTGCAAAGGGGCCACTCTGGACCTTGGGGCAAGCTTCGGATATCTTATTCTCAATCATGATAACAACCTATTGAATCTTTCAGGCACTGCGGGGAGCTACTCCGATTTTCACACCTGCCAGTTAACGGCCGACGTGAAGTTTCCAATAAACAAGTATTTATCGGTTTCCCCGAAAATCGGGCTCTGGCTGCCGTTAACGGACGCCGCCTCAAACTACCTGCAAGCCAACTCGCTGGACTCTGACTCAATACATGTTTACGGCGGCATAAACCTGACAGCGACGTTCTGATGGGAATCCGAAATCGGGTATGGAGACCGGGTAGGTATCATCCAGGTCTTCGTGTTCGATTTGGAGTTTTGCGTTAGGGAGATCGAGCAGATTTTGCAGGAAAATGCATCGGCGCCCTTTGCAGGACTCGCGGGTGAGAAGTTCGTAAATGTCCTTGAATTAAACCTCGAACTCGATAAGCGATACGGTACGCCATAACGGCGGTTGAACAAGACATTGGAGCCTCAGTACAACCCGGAACCGGGTTGTACTGAATCCATTGCCTTGGGGCAGGTGCCGTTCAGGAGACCTGAAGATGAATCAAATCCGTGCTAAGCTTACAGTTAACGGAATTGCAGGTCGCCTCAAAAACGCCGTCAAAGGGCCGGCCCTGCAAACGGTCTGTGCCGGAATGGATATTCAGGGGATGAGCATGATTCAACAGAGTATTTCATCATTGAAGGGTAGGTTCAGCCATCCTCGGGCCATAAAGACGCATATTGCCGATCTCCCCTGTCGATTTACAGGACTTACGTACAGCGGCCCACGGAATCTCCCACGGCTATAGACGCCGCTACCCAGCGCTATCTGCTGCCGGACGAGGTGAAATAGAGGAACAGCAGCGTTACGACCATTATCGGGACCCCAACCGGTGAGAACTCGAACATCCCCAACGGGCCGTACCCGTAGTAGGTTGCAAAGCTGCTTATCAG
>JBEKXG010000169.1:0-8679 GCA_049512295.1 Syntrophobacteraceae bacterium | reverse complement strand
GGGGTTTTGTCTTGAAAGTCAATCCCTCCGGGAATCTGCATTTCTTTCTCTTATCTTTATGGCTATCCTCGAACCATATTTCCGGTACGAAGAGCTCCGTGTCGAGCAGTGCGTACCCCCGGGGGGAAGCGTATGCGGCGAAGACGCCAACCTGGCAGTTCTCAACCTTGCCAAGAGATCCACAATACTGCCTGGAAACACCGGCAGAGTCTCCTCCTTTCTTGATATATCCGCATTCGTCGAAGATTAGAACGCCTGCGGGGTCGCCCATATCATTGTCCACGAGGACATGGCGCTTCTTGATTAGTGCAGGCTCATCCCAGACTACATCACTTATAAATCGCTGCATGGAACGGACTTCACCGCCCTCAACCCGCAGGGCAATGGGTTCAATGGACTTCCTGTCAATCCGGCTGAATTGGCCGACGAGGTATCGGTGAAGATAGTCAAGCATTACATGTCGTTGTAGGGTTAATATACGTCGTGGGGCTTTCCCTCCTTAAAGTACCCGAAGAGCAGGTCGATCAGATTCTTTAGGACGAATTGATCGGCCCGTTTCGTTTGCGGTTATCGCAGTCTTTGGCTGCGGTCTTTTGAATGCCTCGTCAAGGGCAACCCGCATGCCCCCGGGTTTGTGAAGGTACTTGGCGTCCGAAAGAAACTCTCTCCCGTATCGATTTGATATCCCGGCATTCATGCCGATTTCGAAGCATGAACGCCGATCAGGGGCGTTCGTCTCCTCCGAGCCAGGGCGCAGATCAGTCTCGGGAGGGAGTGATTTGATAGAATGGCACGAAAATACCCGGAGCATCATGGATCGAAAGCTCCAGGGGGGCAACTAAGGCGAATAATCCCATGGGTGAATGTGCAGCACCCAACTTCAGGTCCGGAGACCGTTCACGTTTGTTGCCGGCACCAAAATCCTGTGTCCAAAAGTGGCGAAATGCACTGAGCGGGCTAACGGCATGCCCCACCCCCACTTGCATAAAATCGGAGTCCAGGATGTTGCCCCGATGTCCGGGACTGCTCATGAGGCCTTCGAAGGCTTCCTCAGGAGTAGCGAGCCCGACCACGATGTTTTCGCCGCACTTCGAGACCGGGTATCCATTATCGAAGACGCACTGATAAAACTTGCGCCCGTCACGCCGGTCATGACTGCTATAATCACGCAGGGCCATATCCAGGGCATGACCTCGCGCCGTTGCTGCCAGTCTATCGTTGTATTGGAGGCTTGGAAGCCCCTCTGTCGATCTTTCCAGGTTCACCAGTTCGACTATCTTTCTCTCCTCGGCCAGCGGCATCGCGGGCCCATCATCCGAAAATGACGGGACGGATTTAAGTTCGCGAATGAGGTGTATCCCGCCTTCCTTTGGGCGGATCTGAAAAGTAGTCCAGGGCAGATAAATAGAGGCGGAAACCTGCCGGTCTTGGGCAATCAGAACGATTTGTCCGTTCTCCATGCCAACGAGTTTGCCGGTCCACAGTAAAGTGCCGTTGCGGCCTCTCTGCACCTTTGTTTGCAAAGCAATCAGCACGACATCATTAAACAGATGAAGCTCGATCGATTCCACCCCTTGAGCGTTGAAAAACGCAGCGGCATTCAAGAATGACGACCGTTGCCGAAGAACGGCGGACCCATTGGCCTGTCCCGATCCAGGGGACCCAACACTGTCGGAATTTAGAAGAACGATATCCGATGGCCGGGCCGTAGTGGTTAACAAAAACATACATAGGAACAGAAGCGTCGCGGCACAGAAACTTGATTTCACGGTACCCCCTTCCGGCAATCCAGCAATAATGGTGATATCTGATTTCTGAAAATCGTTAGACCGCAATGGACATACCATCAAGGCAGTAAATGGTATAAGTCAGCGTAATCACAGCCAGTATCAGTTCCAGGCGGGTGTTTATTCTGTGCGTGAAGGGAAAATATTGTGTAAATAATCTTGACACTTACGGGGGGAGTTTCGATTCAAATTCTATTTAGAACGTGTGCAGAGGCCAATCCGCAGCACATGTAAAGTATTCCGACACATTGGGGTAATATGCCATATAATATCGGCTGGTAACGCGATTGGTGACTTCGATGTACCGTGGATTTTAGGGGGTAGGAATTGGGTAAAAATGATACCCAAGGAAGTGTACTTATTGTCTGATATTGATGGATTATGGTGGTAAATCCCCAAACCTGAAATTTCGGCGCAAAGATCTGAGGCACTCTCCCCGCGGTTGGCGGCACAGCTCATCCAAAGTTTTCGCGATCCGATCACATGGCAGTCGATCATGGCACTGACCTTGGCTCCCTCAGATTGGATTTTAATTCTTAAGGCCGGATCACCTCGACTTTGCAGGCAAATTTTCATAGTCGCCTACATCTTGGGGACCACTTAAGTACAGAGGAGAGGAAGCATCATTTATGTGGCCTGCTGCTTGCTCGCCGGTATTTGGAGGCAATCTCCCGATTGACAAACGTTGCAACCGTGATTAATACGAATTTGATAGGTCCACTGTTCCCCTCTCATACCGTCCTCAACACACCCCACATTCCCGCCCTGACATAAAGGGTCGATCATGAGAATCGAGTTCCCCAAAATGCCGCTAAAAGGCCTCCAAGGGTTTGTCGCGTGCTCTTTTGGAGGTCTTCCTCTTTTAATCCCGGCGCTTGAAGTTCAGGGATTTGCCATTGCAGAGAGAGAGATCAGAACCGGACAATTTCTCACCGCATGATTGTTGGTACCATCTCTGGAAGCAGAGGTGCTTGTGCTCGGAAGGAGCGGCTCGGCGTATGCCGGGAACTGTGTTTCTTTGCAAAGGCCCTGCCTGTGGGCGGAGAGAAGGGAGGCGCGAGCAGTCTGTTGAGTGAAGCGCTCACAGGAGTGCAACATCGATAAGTCGAAAGCTTTGTCCCCCTTTTCCAATCGAAAAGAAAATTCGGAGGTTTTGCTATGAAAGCTTTGGTTGCGCAAAAAACAGCTCTCATTATCCAGGATTTGCAGAATGATGTGATCACTGAAGGCGGCGCCTGGTCCGAATCCGGTGCGCCGAATCATGCCAAGAGCCAAAATGTGGTCGCCAATGTAAAGATGCTGGCCGAGGTGGCACGCAAAGCCGGTGTTCCAGTCATTCACGTCCATTATATCGTAGATCCGGGAGCCCCCGGACTCAGACAAAACGCGCCCATTTTCTGGGGTGTGCGCGGGGCCAATGCTGTGGTGCGAGGCTCCTGGGGAGCCGCGCCCGTAGATGGACTGGAACCTCGGAAAGGCGATTTCCTGATCGAAAAAACGCGTATGAATGGCTTTTACTGCACCAATCTCGACAACATTTTGCGCGGACTCGGGGCGGAGACCATCATCATCACCGGGGCGTGGACCAATATGTCGGTTGAACACTCGGCACGGCACGGCGCTGATGCCGGATACCAGATTGTGGTGGCCAGCGACGGGACCTCCACACTTAACGACGAATGGCAGCACGCCGCCCTCAATTATGCACTGACAAACATAGCCGCTGTGGCCACCTGCTCGGAAATTGCCGAAGCGATGCAAGCGGGCATGGGCGATTATCTGGGCGGTGTGCATCCTTTGTCCCCCAAGCTCTTCGAACTGGTCAACTCCCTGGAAAAGATCGGCTCGGGTTTCTGGTTTACCGAAGGGCCGGTTTGGAACCATAAGGGAAAATTTCTTTTGTTCAGCGACATGCCCGGGGATGTCCGGCGGCGCTGGAGCGAAGCCGAAGGGGTGAAGGAAGTCATGCGCCCCAGCAACAAATGCAATGGCTTGACCTACGACGCTCATGGCAACCTTATTGTATGCGAGCATGCAACCAGCACACTGGTACGGGAAACCCCGGACGGCAAACGCGAAACCATTGCCTCTCATTACCAGGGTAAAGAACTGAACTCCCCGAACGATGTTATAGTCGGCAAAGACGGCTCCATCTACTTCTCGGATCCGCCTTATGGACGCGTTCCGGTCTTTGGCGTGCCTCGCGAGCGCCAACTGGACTTTCAGGGTGTATTTCGGGTACCACCGGGTGGCGGAGATGTCGAGCTTCTGGTCAAAGACTTTGAAATTCCAAACGGCCTGTGCTTCTCACCGGATGGGTCGAAACTGTTTATCAATGACAGCACGCGGGCACACATCCGTGTCTTCGACGTACAAAAGGACGGGACTCTGGCCAACGGCCGGATGTTTTTCGAAAACATCGGTCGGGGTGTGCTGGAAGAGGGTATCCCGGACGGCATGAAAATAGATAAACTCGGCAATATCTATGTCTCGGGCCCCGGCGGCATCTGGGTGATCAATGCACAGGGAAAACATCTCGGGACCATCAGTATTCCTGAAAATGTCGGCAACATCGGCTGGGGAGGGGATGATTGGAAAACGCTCTTCATCGCCGCCTCGACTTCGCTCTACAGGTTGAAAATGAACGTGGCCGGCGCTCCGGGAGTTTTTAAGAGTTGATAAGGTGCGGCGGCCCGGGGAGCGCCTTCGACAATCAAGAAAAGGTGCGGACGGCGCGGCGCGTTCTTCTTGGACTTGATGCAGCCGGTGTGGACCGAACGTGATATATGGCCGGCTACTATGGGTCGTATCGAGGGCTCTGGAGAGCTTGAAGACCGGCGTTTGCGTCTTCCCGCTCGACTTCGATGGCAAGGCGGAGCGGAGAGATTCCACTGAAGCAGCCAGGATCATGGGGAAAAATGGTGTGACGTGCATTGTCACACCGGGAGGGGATGGGACCAACCGTGTTGTGGCCAAAGCAACAGGCATGGTTCCCATCCCGCCCGTTTCAACAGGGACAAACACCGTTCTTCCCTATTAAGGAGCAAAGAGTATGGAAGAAAGGGTAGAAGTTGCTCCTTTGCGTCTTGGCACAGTCGTCAAGGGCGGGATCATTTTGTTTCCTCTTCGGTGGTGTTTTTCTTCTTTGCCGTGGGGATGTGGCCCTTCAGCAAGATTGAAAATGGCTCGTTGGGAACCCACATCCTGGTGGGCTGGCGCTGATGAGTTGTGACTGGCTCCCGCGCCTCGAATTCGTTACTCAGGATTAAGGTTGGTAGTATATACTACAACGCACGAATCGATGCGGAAATCCATATCATGAAATACTGACCGCTGAAAGAACTCTATCTTGAAGGGCTGCAGAATACGCCTGAGGGAATGAGAAGCGCTGAGAAACGGGGGGGTTGCAATGGGAAAAAAGAAGCTCATGATTCACGATTTCTACCGTATGAAGAAGACCGGGGAAAAGATCTGCTGGCTGACCTCCTATGATTACCCCACGGCCCAGTTTGCAGAAGCCGCCGGCATGGACATGATTCTGGTCGGCGACTCCTTGGGCATGTGTGTCTATGGGTACTCGAGCACCGTGCCGGTGACGATGGATCAGTGTATCGTGCACTGCGAGGCGGTACGTCGCGGCGCCCCGAACACCTTTATCGTAGGGGACATGCCCTTTCTCAGCTACCAGACTTCGGCCAGGGAGGCAGTGTTGAACGCCGGGCGCTTCCTCAAGGAGGCTTCCATGGATGCAATCAAGCTGGAAGGCGGCACCCGTGTAACCCGTCAGATCCAGGCTATTACCGATGCGGGCATCGTGGTGATCGGACACATCGGGCTTACTCCGCAGAGCTCGGGCCAACTGGGTGGGCACAAGGCCCAGGGCCGCACCGCTGAGACCGCCAAACTGCTGGTGGAAGACGCCCTTGCCGTTGAAGGGGCTGGAGCCAGGATGCTGCTTGTGGAGGCCGTGCCCCCGGAGATCACCGGCTATATTGTTGAAAAGCTCACCATCCCCGTACTTTCCATCGGGGCCGGCCCGCACTGCGACGGGCAGCTCTTGATCGTAAGCGATCTGATCGGGCAATTCCAGGCCTTCACGCCGAAGTTCGTCAAACGATACTGCAACGTAGCCGAGATGGTCACCAAGGCCATCGCGGCTTACTGCGATGATGTCCGTGCCGGAAGGTTCCCGGGAGAAGAGCACGGTTACCCGATGATTGAAGGCGAGCACGACAAGTTTCTGGACCTCATGAAAAAATAGAAGGAGCGTCTCAAAAACGTGAAGGGCGCTTTTGAGGGTAACGGTGTGCAGAGAGCACGGGGCCGGCGAATTCCGCTGGTAGACGACGTATTCACCACCGGTACGACTTTAAGCGAGTGCGCAAGTACCTTGAAAAGGAAGGGAGGTGCATCCGAGATGCACGCGCTGACAGTCGTGCGAGCGCTGCCTGACTGAGACGATCTCATGGAATGAGAATCAAGGAGCCGGTGGTGCGCCGGGATTCGATGTCGCCATGGGCTGTGACCGCGTCGGCCAGGGAGTAGGTCTTGCCTGTATGCACTTTTACAAGCCCGCTTTCCACCACTTCGAACAAATCTTTGGCATGTGCAAGGAGGTCCTCGCGCCTGGCAGTATAGGTCGTAATGCTTGGCCGGGTGAGGAAACGTGACCCGACGCCGAGCATTCCGATGTCAAATAGAGGAACCGGCCCGATCGATTGTCCGAAGCTCACCAAGGTGCCCATAGGTCTAACATACGTCATTCCGCCAGGGCTTTGCAGGGGGGTGCCACGGCAAGGCATATTGAGTATGGTTTACGAGGAGAAAATGGCTTCTCCCTGGTCAATGCAGGTTGCTCTTGCCCCGTAACTGATCACGAAAAGTCCAGCGATCCATTCTTTGTGACAAGGGTCCGCGGCGTATTACGCAATGGAGGTATCCACTGCGGTGGATCGCGTTTTCGGGCGTCAAAAACCGGAATGTGGATTGACAGCGCTTATCTGGTTGGCATAAATGGATCTCATGAAGGGCAGAACTGTCAAGAAGCTGAGCGACGACGATAAGATATTATTAGAATGGTATAAGGTAACTTTTAGAAATGCAGTCGAGGTACTTCTTAATTCTTACGATAATGCATGTGCTCAATACATAGATTGCAAGGTAGATATGGGTATTATCGCCATCAAAAATAGTGACTATACTCATACGACTTTTAAAAAATTTACGATATCTGTAACTAACCTATTAAAATCACAGTGTTCTGAACCATCCAGTTTTCCATTTACCTTAAGCACTAGCGCCTGGAAACTCCATTCAAGATGACGAAGTAATCTGTCTTGAATACGGCGCCGAAATGAAGCAGTTTACTCTGAAACATCTTGTCTCCCACGGCATGAGTCAGAAAGAGTACAGAAAGAAATATGGTTTCACGATGAGAACTCCCTTGGCTACAAAGTCATTGACCCAGGCTCGAAGCAAAGCGGCTAAAAAGAGGGGCTTACCTGAAAAACTGAAAGCATTCATAGCTGCAAGAAGGCAGGGAGAGAGCCAAAGCATCCATTCAAGCAGCAACTGAGACAGTGACAGCCGGCAAAGTGAAACGGACGAGACTTCTAAAGAAAAAGGCATAATTCCGGCCTGCCGCGGGCAAAGCCGAGACTCAGGCCGGCCAAACCCACTGACTGCACACTGGAATAATAGGAGACCTGTTATGAGAGGTTCATGGGCACTGGTTACAGGTGCTTCTTCCGGCATGGGTAGGGCTATTGCTCAAGCATTGGCTGCTCGTGGAGTTAATCTTCTGGTCAATGCGCGCAGGGAAAACCGGCTGTTGGAGCTCAGGGAAGAACTCCACGGCAAACACGGCGTTCGGGTGGAGCCTCTGGTATTTGACATCCGCGATTTCAAGTTGTGCGACTCGGCGCTTAAGGGGAAGGCGGACCTGGTTTCAGAGGTTTCAATCCTTGTAAACAACGCAGGGTTGGGCAGGGGCACTGGACCGATATATGAGGGGTCAATCGACGACTGGGAACAGATGATAGACACTAACATAAAAGGTCTGCTTTATATGACTCGGCTCATCCTCCCACACATGCTCAAGCGCAATGTGGGACACGTTGTAAACATCGGTTCAGTCGGAGGGCGATGGACACTGCCCGGCAGCGCGGTTTACTGTGCCACAAAATTTGCGGTTCGGGCAATTACCGACGGTCTGCGCATGGATTTAATGGGAAAAAAAATACGTGTGACAAATATTGAGCCAGGTATGGTTAAAACCGAGTTCTTCCTTATGCGTCTGGGGGATGAGGCCAAAGCGGAAGCTGTTTATGAGGGATTAAAACCGCTCCAGCCTGAAGATATAGCAGAAGCTGTAGTCTGGTGCCTGGATCGCCCGCCTCATGTAAACGTTCAGGAACTGGTTGTCTTTCCCACGGACCCGGTTGGCTTGGGGCAGATGTATATACACCGCGAGAAACTTTGAGCCACGTATTACAGAGTTTTCGTTCGCCGCAGGCCTGTTTGATTGCTCGACACTCCGTGCTGTCATGAAGGTCCAAATGAGAGAGACCCTGCTGGAAGGCTTCCCGGTCATAGTTGAGTGCCAGGTGGCATGGGGCGGCATGGATGCGCTCCGACACGTAAACAACGTTGCATACTTCCGGTATTTCGAAAACGTTCGTATCGCCTGTTTCGATGTCACATACCGGATAGATTTGCCCAATCGAGGGATAGCTATTGCATTTGGTCCCGTGGCCGACCCGAATGGCGCATTAACCCTACAACGTTATTTATGTCCTGAGCAGCAATCTCTTCTTCGCATGAGAAAGGTATGCACGGTGATTTCTAACTTGAATCCATTCAACCATAACAAGGAGTTCTTCGATACCCAGAA
>JBEKXG010000168.1:0-10183 GCA_049512295.1 Syntrophobacteraceae bacterium | reverse complement strand
TGCCCGAGGATGTCGTGAGGAGGAGTTGTGGCGATTTGCTCGCGTCCGCCTTTCCAGACGAGAAGCTGCCTGAAGCTGACTCCCGGGTATAGTTTCAGGGGGGTGCCCGAAACCGCGCTCTGAAGGCCTGCGACGATCTCGTGGGCTTCCTCGGTTGATATCTGGCCCGCCGAGTAGTCTCCCATCAGGACTCTCCCGGCCTCATCCGTGCTTAGAAAAACCAGGTTACACCTGAAGGCGACCTCGTCGGGTTCGAGCCGGACCCCGATGCTCGCCGCCTCCAGCGGGCCTCTTCCCGTATGGTAGACAGCCGGGTCATACCCGAGGAGGCTCATGTTAGCCACGTCGCTCCCGGGCGGCATTCCTGCCGGGATCGTCTGCACGGTCCCCAGAGTTCCGATTCCAGCAAGCCTGTCCAGATTGGGAGTCCGCGCGGCCTCCAGCGGGGTGCGGCCTCCAAGCCGCTCGCAGGGATAGTCTCCCATCCCGTCGCCGACAAGAATGATGAATTTTTCGTCCATTTGAATCAGCCTTTGCTCAGTGACACATAATCACGCAAGGAACTAACCCGCGTTGTTCTCGATGCGTATCAGTGCGGTCGGGGCAAACACCACGTCCAGGTTATCGATCTCGTCCAGGGCTTTTCTTACGTTGCTCTCCAGAGCCTCATGAGTGATCATCACGAGCGGAACCCAGTTTGCGTGGCGTCCCTTCTGAATCACTGCGGCTATGCTGATCTGGTGTTTTCCGAGTATGCCCGAGATCTTGGAAAGCACGCCGGGCATATCCAGCACCAGAAAGCGGAAGTAGTAAGAGGTTGAGACGTCCGCAACAGGTTTGATTTCCATTTTCTGGAGCCTGTCGGGCAGAAAGGCAAGCGCTGGAATTCTTCCGGGGGTCTTATTGAGGATGTCTCGAGCGACGTCTATAATGTCGCTCACGACGGCGCTGCCGGTTGGCATCATCCCTGCGCCCATGCCGTAGAACATTACATCCCCCACCGCGTTGCCCTCAATGTGCACCGCGTTGTAGGCGCCCTTCACGCTGGCAAGCACGTGGTTTCGCGCAATCAGTGTCGGGTGGACCCGCATCTCCAGGCGGCCGTCCTTATTTCGGGCGATCGCAAGCAGCTTTAACTGGTATCCGAACTCCTCCGCGTATTGAATATCCAGCGGGTCGATTCCGGATATTCCCTCGATATGGATCCGGTCGAACTGGATCGGCGTACCGAATGCGATCGCGCTTGCGATGGCAAGCTTGTGAGCCGTATCGATTCCCTCGATGTCCAGGGTCGGATCGGCCTCTGCGTAACCGAGCGCCTGCGCCTCCTTCAGAGCGTCGGCAAACGAGAGTTTGTCTTCAGTCATTCGGGTGAGGATATAATTTGCCGTGCCGTTGAGAATGCCGAAAATGGTGTTGATCCGGTTCGAGGCAAGCCCCTCCCGCAGGGATTTGATAAGCGGAATTCCACCTGCTACGGAGGCCTCAAAACCTATTGAAAGCCCCTTTGCGAGGGCGAGTTCGAAAAGCTCGTTACCATCATGGGCAAGCAGGGCCTTGTTTGCGGTAACCACATGTTTGCCACTTTCGAGGGCTCTGCTGATGACCGTCTTTGCGACTTTCAATCCGCCGATAAGCTCAATGACAATCTGGATGTCCGGGTCTTGAAGAATATCATCCACGTTTGTGGTGAGCGCCTCGGACGGGACTGCTACCGGCCTTTGGCGCACGAGGTCCAGGTCCGCCACACGTCTAAGTTCCAGGGGAACTCCAAGCCTGCTCTCGATCACTCCGGCGTTTTCCCGAAGGACCTGGACAACCCCGCACCCGACCGTTCCCCAACCTACAAGCCCGACCCCGATTTTTCCCATAAAGCCCCCTGTAAAAGTGAAACCTGCCCCCTCCGGTCATTGACGAAATGAACAGAACACAGGCAGGCATAATATCTTGATATAAAAACCCGATTCCGAAGGGGCTAACCAGCGCTGGCCCGCTTCCGATGAGTAACTGTTTTCTGCAGCGCCCTGCGAAGACCCCTGATGGCCTGTCTGGTGCGCATTTCGTTCTCTACCAGGGCAAAGCGCACAAATTCATCCCCGTATTCCCCGAACCCAAGCCCGGGAGAGACCGCCACCTTGGCCTCTTCGACCAGATATTTGGAGAAACCCACCGACCCCATCCATCGGAAAGGCTCGGGAATGCGCGCCCAGACGAACATGGTCCCTTTAGGCCTGTCGGTCGTCCACCCGATGCGGTCCAAGCCGTCAATAAGAATGTCGCGCCGTGATTTGTATGTCGAAACAATTTCGTCCACGCACGACTGGTCGCCCTTGAGCGCCACCGTGGCCGCAATCTGGATGGGCTGAAAGACGCCGTAATCCAGGTAGCTCTTTATACGGGTCAAAGCGGCCACCATTTCGCGATTGCCCACGCAGAAGCCGACCCGCCATCCCGCCATGCTGTAGCTCTTGGACATGGAGAAGAGTTCTACGCCGACCTCCCTGGCGCCCGGCGCCTGGAGAAAACTCGGGGCCTTGTACCCGTCGAAAGTCAGATCGGCGTAGGCCAGGTCATGAATAACCATGATCCTGTGTTCACGCGCAAATTCAACTATCTTATTGAAAAAATCCAGGTCGACGACCGTGGTGGTCGGATTGTGCGGAAAAGAAATGACCAGCAGCCTCGGCTTGGGCCACGTCTGCTTTACGGCTATCTGCAAATCTTCCAAAAAGTCGCGGTCCGGCCCGATCGGAACCGACCTGACGTCGCCCCCGGCAATGATCGCCGAGTAGGGATGGATCGGGTAGGTGGGGTTGGGAGCGAACACAACGTCTCCAGGGCTGATCAGCACCAGCACCAGATGCGACAATCCTTCCTTGGCCCCTATTGTGACGACCGCCTCTTTGTCGGGATCGATATCGACGTCATATTTTCTCTGGTACCATTCGGCTACGGCCTCGCGCAGGCGAGTTATGCCGCGCGACGCAGAATAGCGGTGGTTGTGTTTCTTTCTCGCGGCTTCGACAAGCTTTTCTATTATGTGTTTGGGCGCCGGCAGGTCAGGGTTTCCCATCCCCAGGTCGATTATGTCATCTCCGGCCCACCGCTTCTGCATTTTAAGGGCGTTCACCTCGGCGAACACATATGGCGGCAGCCGGTGCATTCGGCTCCGTTCGGCAATGTTGAAACTCATTGGTGTTATTCTCCGTTCAAGGCGTGGAATCTTTGAAGGATAATATTTTGGTTCCTGAAATGTCAAAGGATTTCACATAAAAGCTGCCTCGGCCGCGGGAGTGAACCGCGAGGTTGAAGGTCTTTATTAAAACCAGCCGAAGTGTTGTAATAAAATTTTCCCGTCTTAAAACTTGTGCGGAACAATAGGGTTCTGCTAATTTAATTTCTGCATTTTCATTTTATAGGTGTCGGAGCGCGAAGACAAGCCCATGAAACAGGTCATCCTGGGAACAGCCGGCCACATCGACCACGGCAAGACCTCGCTTATAAAGGCCCTGACCGGAATCGACACGGACCGTCTGAAGGAAGAAAAACTGAGGGGGATTACAATCGAGCTCGGTTTTGCGCACATGGACATGCCCGGCGGAGAACGCCTCGGGATAGTCGATGTGCCCGGCCATGAGAAATTCGTCAAGCACATGGTCGCAGGGGCCACTGGAATCGATTTGGTGGCCCTGGTGATCGCCGCCGACGAAGGCGTAATGCCTCAGACTCGAGAACACATGGAGATTTGCGAACTGCTTCGGGTAAAAAAAGGACTTGCGGTCCTTACCAAAATCGACCTCGTCGATGACCCGGACTGGTTGGAGATGGTGCGCGAAGACATAGTGGAGTTTCTGAAGGGCACTTTTCTGGAGGGGTGCGAGATTATTCAGGTCTCGGCGGCCACCGGCGAGGGGCTGGCGGAGCTCAAAAAATCCCTTGTCCGGCTTTTTGCCGAGGTTGAGCCGAAAAGTTCGGACGGCCCGTTTCGGCTGCCAGTCGACCGGGTATTCACGATGCGCGGTTTCGGGACCGTTATTACGGGAACGAGCATTTCGGGGCGGCTTCAGATCGGGGACCCGGTAGTAATCTACCCCGACGAACTAAAGAGCAAAGTGCGGGGGCTCCAGGTGCACGGAAACGACGTGCAGGAGGTCCTCCCGGGCCAGAGGACGGCTGTGAATCTCCAGGGGATGGAGCGGGCGCTCATCCGGCGAGGGGACGTGCTGGCCTCTGCGGGCGCGCTTGCCACCTCCCACATGATAGACATTCAACTGGAGCTTCTGCAAAGCGCTCCGAGGCCCCTCAAGCACAGGGCAAAAATCCGCTTCCACACCGGCACTGCCGAACACCTTGCCACAGTCATCCTGCTCGACCGGGAGGAACTGAAACCGGGCGAGAAAACCTTCGCGCAGGTAAGGCTCGATCAGCCCACCGCCGTGTTGCGCGGAGACCGTTTTGTGCTCCGCTCCTATTCCCCCGTTCAGACGATCGGAGGCGGGGCCGTCCTCCACCCGCTTCCCCGCAAGCACAAGGGGCCGGCCAAACGGGAAGCCGCCAAGGCGCTGGAAAACCTCTTTAAGAGCACCGACTCCGGCATAATCCTCTGGCACCTTCAGGACGCCGGCTGGGCCGGGCTTGGCGAGGCGGAACTCCGCATAAGGACCAACGTGCCGCAAAAGTTTCTTGAAAAGACCCTCCAGCAGTTTACGAGCACCAGGAAGGTGGTGCTCTACGACAAGGAAAACAGGAGGCTTATTCACCCGGATGCGCTGGAAGAAATGAAATCGTCCATTACGGCCATCCTGGCCGACTACCACAGCCGCTTTCCGCTGAAGGCCGGAATGGCCAAAGAGGAAATCCCGGCCCTTCTTTCAAAACCTATAGACGGAAAGCTCTACAACTTTGTCCTGCGGCAGCTTGTCGAAGCCGGCCAACTCGCCCAGGAGATGGAATGGGTGCGTCTGATTACCCACAAAGTGGCCCTGAGTAAAGACGAGGAAGCCATCCGGCTAAAAATCGAAAAGGCCTTCCGGGAATCCGGTCTGCAGCCGCCCTTCTTCCGGGAAGTCGCCCCCGGACTGCCGGGCACCTCCAAACAGCACCAGGAAGTGCTGGAATGGATGCTGGCAAAAGGGATCCTCGTAAAAACGAAAGAAGAAATCTACTTTCATTCCGCCGCAATGGCCGAGCTTCAAACCAGCCTGGTCGCCTGGCTCAGAGAACACGGCGAAATCACGACCCCGCAATTCAAGGAGATGACCGGCGCAAGCCGCAAATACACCATCCCGCTCATCGAGTACTTCGACGCGCAGAAAGTTACCATTCGGGTGGGTGAGGTTAGAAAACTCAGAGGCGCCTGAGAAGACGGATGTCGGAAGACGGAGGGCGGAGGACGGAAGGCTGAGGACGGAAGGCGGATGTAGGATGGAGGATGTCGGAGGGCAGAGGGTGGAGTTTGGATTGGATTTCCTCCCCCGGAAACAGGAAGCCCGGGACCGTCTGGAGTGCGTCCCGGGCTCTAGAATACAGTATTGATGCCGCTAGGCCAGAAATTCCCGGACCAGCCGGTCCCACCCGATTTCAGGCGCTTCTTCGAAAACGTCCCTTGCAGGTTCACTGCCGGGAGCAACCAGTGAAAGCCGCGATTCCTCGGCCAGCAATGAGTTCAGGTACATCGCCTCCTCGTCAATCCAGGACAGGCCCTCCGAGTCGAAAAACAGGTTATTCAGATTTTCCTGGAGGTTTGAAGGCTGAATGACCATAAGCCATCCATCCTCATAGGGCGCATCATTGGCGATGAAAGCTTTATCAAGAAGGTTGTGGTTCACGGCCGCCACCACCCCGTCAACCGGGCTGATAATCACGGCTTGCCTGCCGGACCGTTTCAGAACCGCGGCCGGCTGGCCCTGGCGCAAAGTCGAGCCGGGAGCGGGCGCCTCGATCTCATCCTGACGCCCAAGCAGCCGCAGGGCGAAATCATCGATACCCACACGCACCCAGCCGCCGTACTCTACCCGAGCCCAGGTGTGACCCCGGTGATAGTAATAATTCCGGGCTGCGTCGTATCCGGATGCACTGACATGGTCTGAGCGCCTGGAGCCGGGCAGGTGGCTGGAATCCTCGATCATCTGTTCGACCGGGCAAGTTGCACAGCCGCCGGAGGAGCACAGGCCGTAGGAAATGCGTCCGCTGAGCATGTGACGGCACTTGCCGTTGGACATGGACCACATCATGCTGCGGGCACCAGTCTTTCCACTCGCCGTGTTCTTATCTTCGAAGGCGGCCCTGACGCTTTTTTCGATGGAACACCCGAGGCAGTCGAAGGCGTTGATGCACGCTGTAGATTCGATCACACCGGCTTTACTCCAGATGCACTCCTCGTTCGGCATCGAAAACACCACCGGCAGCCCTGTCCTTTTGCGATCCCCTGCGTCCATGATGACCTCCTTCTTATTCTCACATAGAACCTGAATTGGTCCCTGCCCGGTTTCGACCACATTTGTACGGACAATAGTGCATGATTCGAGCCAACAGCCTGCCTTCTGCGATAATTATCATAAGTGTTTGTTATCATGGTATCTTTATGGGATTGAGTCATATGGCGTGTTCGCAAAAGTCAGGTTAGCCGGGCGACGGCAATGCCGCATATTGCATCAATATCCGTCTCAACTTCTATATCGCCTGTGATATCCATGAGATAGATCGCGGGTGCATTTCGCCACACTATGGCGCAGTATGCAACACCTCGGGGTGCCGCATCGTGAAACCGCCGGAGTGACGCATCGTGCATCACCGCCTCTTTGCCGTTATTTATCATTGTGAAAAGGCAGGGGAGCCACTAGTATCGATGCGGATGAGCACGGTACCTTGAAGTGCAGTTCAGAACTCAGCACTCGCAGACTCCAAAATGCGTGAACACATAGGAGGAGTTAGTGGGAAGGACGATCTACGCAGTCGATGTGGGATCAACTCGTTGCAAACCTGGTGGCACTCCCAACTTTGGTTGGGCCAGAGTAGACCCTGAGTATCCGAACACTGTAAATGGCTCATCTGAGATCGGCGCTTTAGCCGATGCCGTTGTTCAAGACCTGTCGTCTGGAAACAGCATTGCCCTTGGTTTCGAGGCACCTCTGTTCATACCAGTTCCAGAATTAGCTTCAAAGCTGTGCCATGGACGCACCAACGAAGGAAGTCGTTCGTTCGCCGCACCAGCCGGTCTCGCTGTAACAACATTGGGCATTCATCAATCCGCGTGGCTTTTACGGCATATTGCACGGCGCTGCAATAACAATATAGAATTTCGCGTTGACCCTGAAGCGTGGCCCCCTTCCCGTGGCGGCACCATTCTGTTTTGTTGGGAGGCCTTCGTTTCAGACACTGCACATGGCGAATCTCATGTCCGTGACGCTGCTACTGCAGTTATCGAGTTTATGGCAATGGAGTTGGATCTTGCTGCAGCGACCAAGATAGTAGCCGAGTGGCCATTATCACTCATCGGGGCCGTGGCACTCTGGAGTGGCTTGAGCACAGACATTACCATCCTTGCTCAGCCTACCGTTGTCATTCGACCCAAAAGTCAGTTTCTCGGGCGAGTTCAGGTTGCCTAATCTTGAGGATTGGTTTGTGCTCGGCGTCGGTGAATGATTAACAAATAGGAGGAAGGCATGGCCGTGCGGTTTCATCCCCATGCTCTGGAACGTATCCAGGAACGGGGAGCTACAGAGGATGAAGCGGCAGAGACCGTGCAGTACGGCGAGCGATTCCCCGCCAAGTTCGGACGCACGGGTTTTCGAAGGAATTTTCCGTTCGGGGCTGAGTGGCATGGCAGAGAGTATGGCACCAAACAAGTGGAGGTCTATGCAGTCCAAGAGGGTTCAGAATGGCTTGTTATCACGGTCCTTACTCGCTATTTCTGAGTCGGATGAAGGAGGTTGAGCGATTATGAGATTCAGTTACGATCCTCGATACAACATTGCTTACATTCGCTTTCAGCCCAAATCTCCCGGGGTCGAGTCTATCAAGATCAGCGATGAACTGATTGTCGATATGGCTCCTGACGGAACGATATACGGTATCGAATTGCTGAACGCAAACGAACAACTCCAACGCGGAGATATGGGAAAGCTCCTGGTGGCCAATGAAGCCACCGGGGAGCAGGTTGAGGTGCCGTTGTCAATCCGGTGAATCCGTAAAAGCAAAAATCCCCTCACACTTTCGGGTGTGAGGGGATTTTTGTATGGAGGATGAGGCTGCAATGTTCGCTATCGGAACCCATGCCGTACGGTTATCAATCGCCCGGCAACAGAATAGAAACCGGCGTCATGGAAGAAGCGACCGACCTCGCCAATCGGGAGGCATATCCAAATTGTGTCAATTTAAGTGTTGGCGTTTGCGTGCCGGGGACCGAGTGGCCCCAATCATCAACCCACACTATCTTTGAGCCGTCGTTTGTAATACTGGCGTGGGTCTCCTCCCAGTATTGCCGAGTGGTGTTATAGATTTTTGCCGGATAAAAGGCCAGTGCTAGATTATAACACTAAGGTGACGTCCACTCGACCTTATCCACCCAGCCGGCATCCGACCCGCCGCTTCCACTTGCATCCTTCTGGTAAATCCATTGAATCGTATGGTTGCCGGTGGCAAGGGTTTTCGTTACCTGCGCCCAGGCGGTATTCCCGCTGATCTTGGCTGCCTCTGCGCCGTCAATGCGTAACCGCAAGAAATCACAGTTTGCCTGAGAGGAAACCCGCCAGTAGAACTTGAGGGTTCCGGGTCCCTTTACAGTAGTTTGTAACCACGAGGACTGGTTATTGGATATGGCCCCGCTCTGTGCGGCGCTGCCTCCGAAAACGTAGTAGCCGGCAGCACTCTCTCCAAACCATCCGGCATTCCCACCAGTTGAAAACGGGAGCGCGTTGTTGTCAAGCGGGCCGTTAAGGTCCTGCCACCGATCATATGCATAGTCGAGCAGCTTGATGTACTCAGCCGTTGCCTTCAAATTACCTGCCCTGCTCGGATGATCGTCACCCGTTGGATATACCTCTACATTTGGCGAATTTACATCTGTTTTATGCTGGATTGCTCCTTGCCACCATCGATGATGATTACCAGTCGATAAGAAGAGATCGTTAATATCGGCAGTCCCGCCGTTGGTTGTGAGTACATTGTAGAAATCAAATACAAAGACATTCCTGTAAGGATAATTCATTAGCCATTGGTTTACCATCCATTGGTTGAAGGCACGGGCATTCGCCGCGTATGTGCGATCTATGAGGGGAGGGGCGGTAATAGCTATAAAGAGTTTGTCCTGGCGCGTCTTGAAATAGTTAAGGATGTCGATATAAATGCCTTTTGCATTGGCAACCGTGTGGTAAGCCGAATCGGCCCCCTGATTGCGCAAGAGGTTTGAATTAATGGACGGAATCGGATCAGTGAGTTTTCCCTTAAGTGCCGAATTCGGGAAACATGATTTGAACATGATGACCTGATTGGGCCCGCCGGGGTTTTTCGCAAGGCGCGTGTAGCTGGAGTGCTGCCCCGATTCGGCATAAAGTGCATTCAGGTACGTACTGCTATTAAGCCCCCTGAACCATGTCCACCAAAAGCCGATATCAGTGTTGTCGCCAATCGAGGCCGGTCCCCACCCGTAGTTGGTATCGCTTACAAAGTAGCCGCTGTTGTGAAGAGCAAGGCCCAAGCCTCCGTAGTCGTCTGCCAACCAATTTTCACCCGTGGAATGATGAATGAAAATGAGGCGCACGACATGGTCGGGGTCTGCCGGATAGAAGGGGTACGATCCGGACTGAGCCTCCACCCATCCGGGAGAGACGACGCAAAAAAATACACCCAACAAGCCTATTGAGAGCAGTACTTGAAGTTTTCTCATCTTTTGCTCCCGTCAGTTCTTCTGAATGCAACCATGCCCGGCCGGACTCGAATAATGCGATATGCTTATTTCAACTCCATACCATATAGCGGGATCGCAAGAGGGATGGAGGCTCCGGTCTGTGAAGCGGTGTCATCTTTCCAGACTCTGATTGTTCGACCGTTTATCAGGGCGGCCATGGCTACAGCCTGCATTTCCTTCTCTCTGCCCGCGGCTGCTTTATAGTACTTTGTGGTCGTCGATGTCCCGACCGTTATAGTTAAACTGAAAACAGTCACACCCGTAGCAGCACCTGGA
>JBEKXG010000167.1:0-8732 GCA_049512295.1 Syntrophobacteraceae bacterium | reverse complement strand
CGCCACGGCCCTGCCTATGTAGTATTCCTGCTCCGGCGTGATGTCCTGGAAGGATTTGCCTAACGCCTCCCCTGCTTTCACGGCCGACCCGACAGGCACACCGCCGATGTTTAGTCCCCCAACCACGTCGGACAATCCGGCGCAGTTGGCGCTATCACACATGCAGAAGCATAACGCGGCAAAAAGCGCCGGAAAAATGACCAATAAAACTCTCGTAGGTTTTTTGTACAGGCTCATTTCTTGCCTCCTTCCGAGGGCTTCACTTTTCCCTCGTCCAGGAAACTTATCATCTGGTTTCTGGATACAACGAAGGTCTCCATGCGATTGACCCATGTGTAATCGATTTTCGCGTTCTTTTTCCTGTATTGGGCCTCGACGTCTGAGTTGAAGCCCTTGCCCGCCAGGGCTATTTCCTGGCCGCTTGCAGCAGATTGAGTCTGAGCGCCGGGATTGAGCACCACCTGCTTACTGGTGAGCGCCGACTGGTGGATCCATCCTCTCAGGTTCTTCGGGCTTTTTACGTCAATCCAATCCCCCTGCTTCTGCATGGTCTCAACCCGGTCGCCATATGAAACCGGTCCCACAATAGATCCGAGAAACGAGGGTGTCGACCGAAGCTGGGCTTCTTTTACCTGAACGCTCATCATCGCGGAGTCGGACCAGGCGGCGCCTGCCACGGCCAGAAAAAATCCAAGGACAAAGACGATTCTTCTGAGTTTCATTTTCCCCCTCCTTTTCGCGGATAAATTCGTTTCGGATCCCAGCAAACCGTTCTATAACTGGTAACATACTACAAGGCTTCTTTTCCAGAGTCTTTTTCAGACTCCGGCGGAGATTGTGAAAACGCAATTGTACGGAAGACGGAGTATGCAAGACGAAAAACGGAGTGACAGAACGGATGTTACCGGCTTCGATTTTCCTTAACTCCAGCCAGGACTAAAGGGAATTTGCAAAGTAGAGAGACTACCAAGCATGCAAGTCGAGTCGAACGTTTAAGTAAGGCCCAGCGTTTATTTTCAGCGCACACCCGCTTTTCTTATCGTCATCTCCTTCTTTTTGGGCTCTGCGCAGCCCTTTTTTTCTGGTCGATGTTCTACAGGGGGTCGAATGCAATCATAGCCGTGCAGTTGCAGAAGGACCTCTCCCTCACGCCGGAAAAGCTGGGAATGCTGAGCGCGTCGTTCTTCTATGCTTTTGCGTTTACCCAGGTTCCCATTGCGTTTCTCCTGGACAGGCTCGGAGCGAGGCTCATAATGACCGCCCTGACTCTTGTCGGCTCGTTGGGGGCAGTGATATTCGGCCTGGCAGCCGAATTTAATGGAGCGTTAATCGGCAGGACGCTGCTTGGCTTCGGCATGGCGGCAAACTTCATGGGAGGCTTGAAGCTCTTCACACAATGGTTTTCCCCGAGGGAATTCGCCACTATAGCTGGTCTGCTGGCCGGGGCCGGTACCATCGGCAGTATCGCCGCAAGCACGCCCCTTGCGCTGCTGGTCGATCGGGTCGGTTGGAGACCGTCTTTTATAGCCATCGGGGTCATCACTGCAGCCCTGGCGGTCTTTTTCCATGCGGCGGTCAGGGAGAGGCCTTATCCGGCTGAGGGGTTTTCCGGCGAAGTTACCGGCACTATCCGAAGAACAAGTGCAGTTGCCGATCTGAAGACCCTTTTTTTAAACCGAGACTACTGGCTGATTTCCTGCGGAACTTTCTTCAGATACGGGACCCTGATGGCTATCCAGGGCCTGTGGGCAGGACCTTATCTCATGCAGTGCTTCAAGCTCTCCCCTGTCCAGGCCGGAAATATCATAACATTGACGACCATCGGCTATATCGCCGGTTGCTCCGGTGGCGGGTGGCTGTCCGACCGCGTGCTCCGCTCGCGAAAATATGTCGTAATTCTCGGGCTGGCCGGAATGGCCGCAACAAACATGTGCCTCGCCTGGTCGCTGGGCCAGAATAAGCCCATGTTTCAGGCATTCACCTTTTTTTCGCTGGGTCTTTTCGCCGGGATGGGCAATGTTGTTTACGCGCACATAAAGGGAATCATGCCTCCCGAGATATCCGGAATGGCGCTTACGGGCATAAACTTTTTCACCATGCTGGGCGTCGGGGCGTATATCCACCTCATGGGATGGGCGCTCAAGTGCCTTCCCCTGGAAAAACAGACCGGACTGGAAGGGTATGAGACTGCTTTTTCGCCTGCTTTCATAGGCCTGGCCGCAGCGACCCTTCTCTACTTTTTCACCCGGGAGTCGAAGGAATTCTCAAACGTCCGGGAAAAGGCATAGAGATTTCATCGGGGGCAAGAACTCCACACCCCGCGGAGCGTGGTGATTGGCTTTATGAGGGGTAACAGCGCACCTCGCGCAAATTCGGAGTCGATTAATAAGTCTCGGATTGGAGGACCGGCAGGCGGTAATGCGCCCAAACCGACTCTACGAATTCATGCCGGAACCTGCAGAACACAGTTATCTATGAGCCGCGTTTTTCCCACCCATACGGCCAGGGCGAGCAGGGCCGGCCCTCCGATACGCTCCACGTCCTCGATAGTCTCCGGGTTGCAGAGCCTCGCATAATCGACAGTGGCGCCTCCTCCGGTTGTAAGGCAATCATTTACGGCCTTCAAAATCGTCTCTGCGTCTCTTTCTCCCGAATCAACCAGTTTTTGAGCTTCTTTCAGAGAGCGGTTGAGGCGCAGGGCTGCAGGCCGTTCCTCAGCCCCGAGGTAGGCATTCCGGCTGCTCATGGCCAGGCCGTCCTGTTCCCGGAAGGTCGGGTGGCCGACGATGGTGATATCCATATTCATGTCCTTGACCATTCGCCTTATAGTTACAAGCTGCTGAAAGTCCTTTTCGCCAAATATGGCAATATGGGGCTTTACGGCGAGGAAAAGTTTGCACACTACGGTGGCGACACCGCGAAAGTGGATGGGCCTGCTCCGGCCGCAAAGGTTGCGGGTAACCTCGGTCACGTTCACATATGTCTGGAACCCCTCCGGATACATTTCATCCGTCCGGGGGACGAATGCCAAGTCCGTCCCCGCTGCGGCCGAAAGGTCGATGTCGCGCTCAAGGTCTCGCGGATAGCTGGCGAAGTCCTCGTTAGGCGCAAATTGGGTGGGGTTCACAAAAATACTGATTACAGTCTTTGTCGCCAGTTTACAGGCGGAGCGTACAAGCTCGAGGTGGCCCTCGTGGAGAAAACCCATGGTGGGCACCAGAGCCACACGCTCGCCCTGAGCGCGCCAGGTGTCCACCAGACGCTGCATCTCGGCGACATTTTCGATGATGCGCATGTTCGCTCCTTTAGGTAAAGGTTGAATTCGCAGATTCGTGCACAAGCGTCGTTCCGTCCAAGCCCGGCAGGGTCCCGGAGGAACGGGACAAGAGTTAATTGTTATCATTGGACCAATTCACTTGTCAAGGACCGGGACGAGGCTGGTGTTGTGGAAACCGGTCTCGGGCATCCGGTCTCCGGATAGGGCATCGAAAATTCCACGCTCCGCGAGGTAAATCGGGTCAGATGTACGAAGGAGTTACGTTATTCCTTTTTTTGTACATGTTCGATATTTGATGTTAAACTCAATTTTGGAAGGTCTTTCTCATAATCCGGCTGATCGTAATAAAATAACAGCACAACTGTCGCCTGACTGGATCGCGCGATTTTCGCGGGCTTCAGATGTGATACCAACTGCGTGCAAACCGGAAGAACCTTATGGGACCGCAAATCCCTGGAATCCTTTTCGATAATCGCGACTACGAACTGCTGCGCATCGTAGATGACGTACTCGACCATAGAGAATCCTTCCAATACCTGAAAAACCTCCTCTACCCATACCTTCATCCGCGCGGGATCAAAGAGTTGGCGGCCTCCCCCGCTCTGCGAATGGCCTATGCGGCAGTAAGGCTGCTGGAGTCCCTGGAAGCCGGAAAAGCCGACGAGCGCATAGGCGCCCTGCGCTGCCTGCGTGACGAGGTTATGCACAGGGGGGAAGCGCATATGCGGAAAAATGCCGCGCGGGTCCTCCTTGAGATTATGAAAGAAATGGTGCGCACCCGCGACAATAAACCCCGGCAATTGAAACTGGCCCATGATTTCCGCATGGCGGTAATCGGCAAGCCGCGGGCAATCCGCTCCCTTCTGCGCCGGTATCATCTGCTCGAGATGCCCAAAGAATGGAACCAGCTATCCTTCGACCATCACGTTCACGATTCGAATACCAAGGGGCGCAAATCGCCTTCTCATCTTATCATGGACGCCTGGATCAAAGGCATCCGGAACCTCACCGTAATATACTACAACCATGTTCAGCCGAAGGCCGCCGAAGAACTTATGGAAGCCGCAGAGATAATGGGCGTCACGGTCCGTATCGGCATAGAATTTTCAGCCAGGTTTTATGACTCCTACATTCAATTCATCTATGCGCCGACAGGATTTTCCGACGCCAAGGATTTCATTTCCTTTCTTGCCGACCGGCGAATGAAGTCTTTTATGGAGGAGGGGAGGAAAGTCTCCGAGTATCAGCGCCAGTATGTGCTGGCAGTTCTCGAGGAATTCAACCGGCGCCACCGTCTGGTGATAAATGAAAGATTCGGGCTGAACCTGGGACCTCTGGATCGGGCCGCTTTCCTTTCATTCGCCGGCGCGGGGCAGCCCTCGATACTTCATCTGGCTAAGTTCATTTATGACAACCTGCTTCCGGCAATGCAGGCGCGGGTTGAAGAGCTGAGACCCGGCTTCGGGGCGGCCTCCGTCGAGGAACGCAATAAAATCGCCTCCCTTGTTGACGAGATGAACAAGCTTGATTCGGAGGCGCTGGTGGATCGCTTCCTGAGGCCCGCACAAAACCCCGGCATTGCCGACCCGCACGTGCCCCGGGAAGGTCCCGATGTTCCAGGTCTGCTCAAGTTGACGCCCTGCGAACTGTTTGACCGTCTGACCAGCCTGCGGGCCGGCTACCGGATAATCCTAAACCTGAGCGATCTCAACGCCGAAGACGTGCTGGAGCTTCTCTACGAGTGCAAAGGGGAGATCGGCTACCTTGAGATTTTCAATCTTAAGGATTTCTCTTCCGGAAAGACCCTCCATTATCAAGAGATAAACGAATTGCAGAGGGCCATAAACGATGGAAACATAGTAGGCCTGAAGAAACATATCCGCGCAGTGATCGACCGCGTGGAAGCCTCCAACGGATACAGCCCGGAGCGGATTGCAAAGTTCCATGAAATTCTGCGGAACATCTCGACACTACAGGCATACTATAAAAAGGGGCCGCTTCGGTCGAGAATCGGAAGCGACTCCACCGGCCATTCCCGCCGCCTTCACGGGATGGGGCTCACCATAACGGAGACGCTGCCGGAGAGGGCCCGCTCTGAGGTCCGGTCCGCAGCCGGTCCTCAGAGACTGATAATTCCAGTGCGAATCGACGCCTCCTTTCGCACCACCTACGTCCCGCAGCGGAGCACTCACCCTTTCTTCCGCCTGGTCTACGGCATTCTGAGCCATGTGCCGGGGCTGCGCCGCATGGGGCAGAAGCGTGAAGAAGGCTGGGAAATCCGCGAACTGTCTACGCGCATAGTTCCGAATGGCAACATCGTTACCTTGGGGGGCGTCAGCGAGGACAGCGGCAACGGCCTCGAGATCCTTCCGGCGGCCAATGCGCCCAAAACGGAAATGTCGTGGAATTACCTGAACAACATCCTGAAGAACGCCATGAAGATTGTGGCCGGTTTCATCCCGGCTTTCCTCACCTTCTTCCTGACGGCGGACTGGTGGTTTCTTGCCTGGTTCGGGGGCCTGATCTGGTTTGGAATAACCGGTCTGCGAAACGTGGTCCAGTCGATTTTCGGCGCAGGCAGGCTCAGACGGTCTCCTCTTCTCAAGTGGGACAGCTATATCAACTGGAGCAGGATGAGCGATTCGCTGCTCTTCACCGGCCTTTCGGTCCCCCTGCTCGAATATGTCCTGAAAACGCTTATTCTCGACCGCTCCTTCGGGATCACCACCTCCACCGGCCCGGTACTGCTCTTTACTGTAGTGGCGATCGTCAACGGGATTTATGTCTTCAGCCACAACAGGTGGCGTGGACTTCCAAAGGCGGCCGCCACGGGCAACCTGCTTTTCCGGACAGCTCTGTCGATTCCGCTCGCCTATTTCCTGAACCTGGCGGCGGGAGCGGTTATGGGCGCCTTTGGCGTAGCGGACGTATACGGCATGCTGGAGAAATGGGCTGTCATCATATCCAAAACGGCTTCCGACTGCGTCGCCGGAGTTATCGAAGGACTGGCGGACCGCCATGAATTCATAGAGATGCGCGAGGGCGATTATGCCGACAAGCTGGGGCAGTTATTCGACACCTACGAGCAACTGGAGCTGATGTATCCGGAGGCGGACGTTTTGAAGATGCTGGAATCGCCGAAGGCTTTCATGCTAAAGCTCGGTTCGGAAGCCCGCGACCTCGAAAAGATCATCATAATAAATGCCCTGGACCTTCTCTATTTCTGGATCTACCAGCCGCAGGCGAAAAAGGTGCTTTCCGCGCTGCTCCGGGAGATGTCGGACGAAGAACGCCAGATCCTGCTTCGCTCGCAATATGTGCTGAGGCGAAAGCCGGAGGTCAGCCAGTTGCTTATCGACGGAATCGTGGGGAAAAGATTCGCAAAGACTCTTTCTTTCTATCTCGACCGTTCCGAAGAATATCTGAATGTGATAGAAAAGATGGCTCATAAGCCATGCGGGAAAGACGCCGCCCGGTGGTCCGGCCGTTTGACGAATCTTTTTTGAAGAGAATTTTTGCGGGGATTTCATGAGCTTCAAGACCTATGCGGAAATAAATCTCGATAACCTTGCCCATAATATCGGACTCATTCGCGAAAGGGTTGCGCCCTCAGGGGTGATTCCAATAATCAAGGCGGACGCTTACGGACATGGCGCGGTGCCCGTCGCGAAACGGCTTGCCAGGGAAGGGTGCACCATGTTCGCAGTCGCCAGGTTTGAGGAGGCGGTGGAACTCAGAGACAGCGGGATCACCCAGCATACCCTCATTCTTGGCAGAATCTTTCCGGATGATATTGCGCAGGCTGTAAAAGCAGGCCTGATTATCAGCATTTTTGGCGAGGAGGATCTGCGCTGGGTTGAGAAGGCTTGCGGGGATTTAGAGGGGACGCCCGCTTGCGTGCATCTCAAGCTCGACACGGGCATGGGAAGAGTAGGGCTTCTTTTACACAAGGCCGCAGATTTGTTCGACCGGCTGGCAAAATCAAGGTGCTGCGTGTGGCAAGGGATTTACACCCACTTTTCGACATCCGACGAAAAGGACAAGGACTTTGCGAACCTTCAGCTTTCAAGGTTCCGCGAAGTGCTTGCGATGCTTCCGAAGCTCGCGGAAAGACCGGAGATCGTACACATGGCTGCAAGCGGCGCGATCCTCGACCTTCCGGACAGCTATTTCGACGCCGTTCGGCCCGGAATCCTGATGTACGGACATTACCCCTCAAAGGAGACTTCCCGGAGCATCCAGCCCAGGCAGGTCATGTCCTTGAAAACATATGTCGCTCACCTGCGGGAAATGCCCGGGGGACATCCTGTCAGCTATGGCAGGCGGTGGATCACGCCCGGACCGACCAAGATCGCGGTCCTGCCGATCGGATATGCGGACGGGTTGAGCCGCAGGTTCACAAACAACGGGGAGGTTTTGATCCGGGGCAGGCGCTATCCGATCGTTGGCACAGTTACAATGGACTGCATTATGGTTAACGTTGGAAACGATCCCGTTGAAGTCGGTGATGAAGCCATGCTGTGGGGAGAATCGCCCGGCGGGGTTATCCAGGCGCTTGACGTGGCCCAGCGGCTGGGAACGATTCCCTATGAATTGACCTGCGCCGTTTCCGGGCGTGTTCCGCGCGTGTATATCGGCGCAGTGTAGACGCAACGGCTTTTAAAACACAGGTCCAATTGGACTTATTTGACCTTCACCGCCACTCTTCATTGCCCGTAGGCGGCACAGTCTGCTAGAATAATCGAGCGAGCACTCGAGTCCAGCCGCATATCGTATTCCAGGTTGCGTTTTCCCGCAGAGCGGAGATCCCGAAATGAAAACTCATAGGGTCAGATTTTTACCTCACGACAAGGAAATAGACTTTTCGGAGTCCGAAAGTGTCCTCCACGCCGCGATGGAGGCAGGCGTCCACGTGAACGCCTCGTGCGGCGGTGAGGGGCTTTGCGGGAAGTGCAGGATAATAATCGAAAAAGGAGATATAGAGGGGGGTATCTCGGAGCGTCTCAGCAAGGAGGACATCGATGCAGGTTACAGGCTTGCCTGCAGGAGTCTGATCAAAAGTGACCTGACCGTTCGCGTCCCTGTCGAATCGGAAATCGACTCGAATGTCTTAAACAAGGTCCCCCCCCGGCGTAACGCCCGAATCCAGCAGATGAACCTGGAAGACCTTAAGAGCAAGGGTCTTTTCATACCCCCCGTTGAGAAAATGTACCTCGAACTGCCTGAGCCGACAAGCATGGACAATCTCGCCGATACGTCACGTCTTGTCGGTTTTCTAAGGCGTAGACACCATGAACACAGGCTGGTGGTGCGGCTTCCGGTCATTCGAAAAATTCCGGGGACTTTGAGAGAAGCAGGCTTCAAGGTTACCGTTACCCTCGCCCGGCCTGTTTTCGAAGGCGGGAAAAGCCATATCATCGACATAGAATCCGGAGACACCACGGGCAGAAATTTT
>JBEKXG010000166.1:0-8772 GCA_049512295.1 Syntrophobacteraceae bacterium | reverse complement strand
CCGGGAAACGCGCCCGAAGACCGGCTCATAACCCAGTATCTCTACGGTGGAGACCAGCATACCCGGATAGCGCAGGAAGCGATTCTCGGAATCGGTGGATATCTGGCGTTAAAGCGCCTGGAACCGAACATCACCACGTATCACATGAACGAAGGACACGCCGTTTTCCTCACCCTCGCCATGCTGAAAGACCTGGGAGACGAGGAGCAGGTGAGGTCGAGGTGCATATTCACGACGCATACGCCGGTTGCCGCCGGCCACGACAAGTTCACTTACAGCCTCGCATCGAAGCTGATCGGACAATACCTGCCCGCAAACATCAAGAAACTTGCCGGAGCAGATCTTCTAAACACGACCGTTCTGGCCCTTAATCTCTCGCGGGCCGCAAACGGGGTGAGCCAGCTTCACGGGGAAATATCCCGGCTCATGTTTCCCGGTTTCAACATCGGCCACGTCACCAACGGCGTGCACCACCTCAGTTGGACCGGCCCTGAGTTCAAGGAGCTATATGACAAATATATCCCCGCCTGGCGTCAGGATCCTCAACTCCTCGGCGATATCTCGCTCATTCCTGACAGTGACATCCTCGAGGCGAAAAGAAAGGCCAAAAAGCGGCTCATAAGATACATAAATTCCGTGTCAGCCGCCGGGTTTACAGATGAACTGCTCACCATCTGCTTTGCGCGGCGCGCTGCCGCCTATAAGCGCGCAACCCTGGTCTTCAGCGACCTGGAATTTCTTTTCAATCTTTCCTATGACCGCGTGCAGTTCGTCTTCGCGGGAAAAGCTCATCCTCAGGACCAGGCGGGAAAGGAACTGATCCGGCAGATAATCAATACCGGCAAGCAATACGAAAAACAACTTCGGCTGGTCTTTGTTCCAAATTACAACATCTGGGTGGCAGGCCTGATGACTTCGGGCACCGACGTCTGGCTCAATACTCCGCGCCGTCCCAGAGAGGCAAGCGGCACGAGCGGCATGAAAATTTGCTTTAACGGCGGGGTCAATATGAGCGTTCTGGACGGATGGTGGCGGGAAGTCTGCAAAAACCGGGTAAACGGGTGGGCCATCGGTGACGACGAAGACCAGAGCGACGAAGCGGCATCAGCCGACCTCTACCAGGACCTCGACGACATGGTCACGACCTACTACGCCAACCCCAGGCAGTGGCTCTCGATAATGAGGCGATCCATCTCGGACATAACCCCTCAGTTCAACACCCACAGGATGGTGATGGGGTATCTTCACAAATACTATATGTAGGCCGAAGGAGAGCCGGATTCAAAGTACTCCTTCAACTCCCTGCACACAGTTCTGTCCGTGGGAAAGGCGAGGTCGGGCAAATCGGCCAGGCTGAAGAAAGCTGCCTCGCTGGCGTCCGTTCCCGGACAAAGTTTCCCTCCCGTCCGCGTTCCCCAAAACCAGATACCGACCGTTTGTGCTTCAGTGTCGTGGAAGTTGGAGTGAACGGCAAAAACCCGCCCTACCCGGACCTTTATGCCGGTCTCCTCGAAGAATTCACGTGCAGCGGCTTCCCGCACCTCCTCATCCCACTCGAGGTGGCCGCACGGAATGCACCACTGCCCGCCGTATGAGCCGCTGCGTTTGACGAGAAGGATTTTCCCTGCTTCCACCAGCACAGCGGCCACACCTACCGTGGGGTTACGGTAGAAAACTTTGCCGCAATCCGGGCAGATAGGCTTTACACCATTATTGTCTGCTTTCTGTATGAGCGAAGTGCCGCAATGCGGGCAAAAGCGGAAGTGCATAAATACGCGCTGCCTCCCTTTCTTATGGGCCGGTTTCCGTCTGTAAACTGAAAAGCCTCGCAACCGTACCTCAACTATACCCTTTTTTTCGCATTACGAATCGTATACTATGCAATTCTCTCCACAAGCAAGTCTGCACACCCCAACGAAAGGACCTCCTTATGTCCCTGAAAACCTCTCAGGAGTACCTGGAAAGCGTACGGAAGCTCACGCCGAAAGTTTACGTGGGCGGGAAATGGGTTTCGAACCTGCTGGACCATCCGGTCACCAGATCTATGGTCATGGCAAATGCGGCCATCTACGACCTGGCGCAGGAGGAGCAATGCCAAAGCGTCATGGTTGCCAACTCTCACCTTACCGGAAACCCGGTCAACCGAAACGTTAACGTCTGCCGAAACAACCACGATCTGGACATGCGGCAGGAAATGGCCCTGCTTACCAGCCACACGGTTGGCACCTGCAACTACCGCTGCGTCGGCTGCGACGCAATAAACGGGCTCGCCTCCACCACATGGGAAGTGGACCGGGACCTCGGAACCAGCTACGGCGAGCGCTTCAATAAATGGCTTGCCGGCATTCAGGAGAGGGATCTCGCCGTTTCCGGGGCGATAACCGACGCCAAGGGCGACCGGAAAAAACGCCCGTCCCAGCAGGACGAACCGGACGTGTACATTCACGTCGTCGAAAAACGCAGCGACGGGATCGTGGTCAGGGGCGCAAAGGTCAGCCAGAGCGGGGCGATAGGGGCGCACGAAACGCTCGTTCTTCCCGGAGGGGCGCTCAAGGAAGGCGAGGAAAACTTCGCTGTAGCCTTTGCCGTCCCGAACGGATCTCCCGGCCTGACCTACATCTGCCAGTACAATGCGTACTCGGCTGAAAGGGAGATGGCCCAAGAAGAATCGGAACTTGGAAACCCGGTATTCGGCCAGCGCGAGACCTCCACCATGGTTTTCGACAACGTTTTCATCCCCTGGGACAGGGTCTTCCTTTGCGGCGAAACGAAGTACTGCGGAAGGCTGGTCTCGAGGTTCGCCAAAACGCACCGGATGAACTGCGGCGGGGCCTGCAAGGTAGGGTTCGCCGACCTCATCATCGGCGCGACGGTCCTGGCGGCCGAATACAGCGGCGTGGACAAGATACCTCACATTCAGGACAAGCTGATCGAAATGGTGCGGCTTAGCGAAACTTCTCACGCGTGCGCGATCGCTGCCGCCGTGAAGGGCAGGGAGGAGCCTAAGGGCTCGGGCGTCTTCATGCCCGACGACCTGTTTGGCAACGTAGCCAAGCTGAACATCGCCCAGGGATTCTGGGACATCATGAAGCTTGCGGGCGATATCGGCGGCGGCCTGGTTGTGACCATGCCGCGTCTAAAAGACCTGGAGCACCCCGAGGTCGGGCCACTGCTCGAGAAATTCTTTCAGAGCGCGGCGCCTGCCCGCAAGCGGTTAAAGGTCGCCAAATTCCTCCAGCACTGGACAGCGGGGTTGCACGGCCCCGGGACCTGGCACGGAGCCGGGGCGCCTCAGACCCAGCGCGTAATGATTTCTTATCTCACCGACTTCGAGTCCAAAAAGAAGATGGCAAAAAAGCTTATGGGCATGGAAGAAGAGTAGGCGGGCGGCGGATGGCAGAGCGACAGAGGACGGAGTGACGGAAGGCGGATGGTGGATAACTTGACTGTGGCCCGCTTCCAACCAGGATGGAGCGGGCCTCAATGTTGTTGACTTTGCGTTCGAATACGATTGGATGATAAGGTGCTCTTGCCATGATATCAAAGGGTTGCCATGCGGGTTAACCTGCGTCAGGTAGTGAAGGCCATTGCCAACGCCGTGGATTTGGTTGGGATCGACGATCTGCTCCATAGCCGGCGTGTCGCCGTGATGGCAGTTGAATGTGCTAAACGTATGGGTTGGGACTGGCAAACCCAGAACCTGGTTTTTGACGCGGGACTCCTTCACGATTGCGGTGTTTCGTCGACGCGCGTGCACCGGACCTTGATAGACGAACTTGACTGGGAAGCTGCGCACATCCACTGTGAAAGAGGGTACAACCTGCTTGCAGATTTTGCGCCCCTTGCCCATCTTGCCCCCATAGTTCTCTATCACCACTCCCACTGGGAGGACCTGAAAAAGCAGTCGCTGCAACCGACCACTGCACGGTTTTCCAATCTTATCTTTCTTGTCGACCGGGTAGACTTTGCCGCAGCGCCTGCGTACTCGGACAATACACTGCTGCTCCAGGCCGAGAAGATTCGGGGCATCATCGACAGACATAGAAACACGTTCTTTGCGCCGGACATCGTAGATGCCTTTCTGGAAGCTTCGCGCACTGAGGCGTTCTGGTTGTTGCTTGATCCCGACTTTATCCCATCTTACATGGTAAAAATGGACCTTTTTGCCCGGAAACAACGCATAGGGGTAATGGATCTAAAGAAGTTTGCCCTTATCATTGCGGAGATTGTAGATGCGAAGTCGCATTTCACACGCGATCATTCCCTGGGTGTGGCACGGCTTACCCGCTTGCTGGCGTATAAGGTCGGAGTTGCGGGGGAACAGCTCGATCTCATCGAGATAGCCGCGCTTCTGCATGATATCGGCAAGCTCCAAATCCCGGACGAAGTTCTTGAAAGCACATCGAAGCTCACCACGGCAGAGCGTTCAATGATCAAGAAACATGCCTTCGCCACGTACCAAATCCTGACATGCATCGGCGGTTTCGACGAACTGGCCCGGTGGGCGTCCCAGCACCATGAGTCGCTCCATGGCGGGGGATACCCGTTCCACATGTTGGGGGGCGAAATACCTCTGGAATCCCGTATCATCAAGGTTGCCGACGTCTATCAGGCCCTTGCACAAGAGCGTCCCTACCGCAAACCTATGTCACCCGCTGAAATCCTTGATATCCTGCGCAGGATGCAGGCGGACAATGAGATTGACCCGATGATCGTTGACGTCGTGGCGCTGCATCAAGTGGAGTGCCACAAGGCGGCGGTAAACACTTGAGATACGCTGGTGCCCCTGATCTTAAGCGTCCCCTGTCAGCCCTGACCTTAGGTGCTCCGCATCACCTCCTTGAGTTGACTTGACGGATCAGCCCGCACTCAATACAGGGGCAATAAATGACACTTGAGTGTAGTATATAAGTTTATCTTACGAGCGAAAAAAACAAGACGGAATGAAAATCAACCTCGAGAATATAGCCGTTGTGCTCTATGAGCCTCATTATCCCGAAAACGTAGGCGCGGCGGTCCGGGCGGCCAGGAATATGGGAATTTCACGATTCCTGGTCGTAAATCCGGCTGACTGCGATCTGACGCGGATATTAAAGACGGCCACGCATCATGCCGAAGACCTCGTTTTGGGCATCGAAGTCCACGACCGGCTCGAAGATGCGCTTAAATCCTTTCAATACGTGGTTGGAAGCTCCGCGCGAACGGGGTCGCACCGCCAGTTCGTGAAAAATCCGAGGCAGCTTGCCCTGGAACTGATCCCGATCAGCCAGAAAAACCATGTCGCGCTGCTCTTTGGCCCCGAGGCAAGCGGGCTGGCCAATGAACATATCAGGTACTGCGACGTGCTGGTTACCATACCGACAGCCGAATTCTCCTCCATAAACCTGGCGCAGGCCGTCATGATAATGCTCTACGAGATTTTCACCGCCGCATCCGAGAAAAAGGAAGGCTTCACGCCGCGTCTTGCAACCCGCGGCGAACTCGAAGCCATGTACGTTCACCTGAGGGATACGCTCACAAAGATTAATTTCATAAATCCGGAAAATCCCGATTACTGGATGACCAGCATCAGGCGGTTTTTCAGCAGGATGAAGCTCCGCGGGCGTGATGTTCGGTTGATTCGCGGCATTTGCAGACAGATGGACTGGTACTGTTTCAAAAGGACTGTCAGGGGCCCGGAGGAAGAAAAATAGCGGGCCCTTGCGGGCCCTGTGTCTCTTGCGCTTTCTTTAAAGACGTGAGGCGCTACGCTTCAATCACTATCCGGTGATTCACGAGGGACATGCTGCGAATTCGCCCATGGACCACTTTTTGCTCTCCGAAAATACTTTCGATCTTGATGTGGTCCCCCTCGCTCTCAACCTTGTCAACCGCCTCCAGGATGAGTTCCTCTTTCCCTTCCTTTACCAGGTAAGCATTGGCTTCACACATATCGAACTCCTGACGGGTTGGATTTTCAGCTTGGGATCAGGTCACTAACAACATTCTATATTAATACAGTTTTGGTGCGACATTCAATACCGTGCTCCTATCGGCGCTCATGCGGCCGGAATGCAAAAGGGACATCCCGTCTCCGAGAGGCACTATCCCTTCAGAGCACCTGTGCCGCCGGTAAGCGGCAGGGAGCCGTCGCGCAGAAGTCTCGCAAACCGGCAGTTCAGCATTGCGTCGAGTTCGTCGATAAGATTCTCAACCCTGGAAATTTTCGTGAACCGCGCCGGATTTTCAATACCTTTGGTTACAAACTGAAAATAGAGCGTCTGAAGCTTCCAGGTCTCGGGCCAGATCGCCATGGCGCGGCAAAGCGCAAGCAGCCGGCAGAAGCGCCCCGCATCCCTCTCGTCGAAGGTCTGGCGCAGTTCCAAAAGGAGCCTCACCAGGAATCGTCCCAGCTTTTCCGAGGTCTCCACGAGATTGAGAGAAACCCCCCACGATTTCGCCTCTTCCTGAAGCGAATTGAGCCTGGCCATGTGAACCCGGAAAAAGAAGTCGGTCGAGTCCCAGGACGCATCCGAAGAAACGTGCTCCACCTCGTGCGCCAGGATGTCTTCCACCAGGCTCTCCGCCTCTTCACTCATCACACGCCGGATTGAAACCCGAAGATCGCTCGGAATCTTTATTCCCCATTGCCGCAGTGACAGAAGCAGCGGTTTATATGTATTGAACAGGTTGCGCTGAAGGTCTGTGTAGACGCCAAGCGTTTTACGGCTTATGTCCAAGGCAATCGAGGCCCTCAGGTCCTTGAGGACGTCTTGGAGTCCGAAGTGAACGGATCCGAATTTTTCACCCAGCACGCGCACCATCTTGATCGTGTTCTGCTCTTCGATGGCATCCTGGAGCGATGCGAGAATGGTTTCATACTCTCCTTCACCCGGATCGGGCTTTACAGAACAGCGGAAATCCAGGCCGCCAAAGTGGGTCACCGCATAAAGGAAATCCTCTTTGCCCAGCGTCCTGTCGTCTTTTACGGACACCAGGCCGTAGAGGCACCTGACCGGATTGGACCCTAAATCCTCCTCTTTCTGAGGCGAAATGCTGTACGCATATATCTGGAACTTCCGATGGGCGGACCTGGCGAGCGACTGTATGGCGTAGTTGGCAGCCACCCTTGCCCTGTCGAACACTTCAGGCTTGACTTTGCGCAGGTAAACGTTTGCGCCGTTTCCGTATTCGGGCAGGTTACTGGGCGCCTGCTCCAACAACTTCACAAACTCCGCCTCCAGTGCGGGCGATCCCGTCTTCTCGGCAAGCTGGATTGCCATTGTGGCGTATTTTATGATCAGGACCGACTCGAGTTGGCTGATTTCATCGAAAAACCAGCCGCAGGATGTGAACATCAGCAGCGAAAACCGCTGCATCTCCAGCAGCTCGAGGAATCGTGAGACATCGGATGAGCCCGGACCGCCCCTGAGATGTTTGGCCAAAAAGCCGTCCAGGTAATTCTTTCTGTCCAGCAGTAAATCTATATATTCATCTCTAGCGCCCCACGGGTCTGCGCACAGACTTTTCATCCGAGTTTCGAAATGAACGGCGAGGCTGTCTCGAACGTATTCGATCGCTTTGCGCAGGGGCGCTCTCCATTTCTGAGTCCAGCCCGGTTCGCCTCCCAGGTGGCAGCCGCAGTCATCGCTCCACCGCCCAAGTCCATGAGCGCAGCTCCAAGCCGTTCTTTCGATGATTTCAACTTCGGCGACGACCGGGAAGGAAGACAAAAACCATCCGTAATTGACTACTTCAGCCGACGGGTCGCGCCTCAGTTCTTCAAACGCGGCGGCAAGCGCCATGTCTCCGAATTTGAAATGATGCCCGTAGGATTCTCCGTCGGTGGCCACGTTGACCAGCCAGGGTTCCCCGCTGAAGGGGCCTCGCAAGTACCAGGTATTGTCTATCTGTTTCAGCAGCCTGCTGCTGTGCTCGAGCACCCGGTCGAAAGCCACTCCGCGCGCCAGGGCGGGGTCGTAGAAGAAAATGTGTATATATTTACCGCCGCCGCAGGAATAACGGTAGGCGCGCCCGTTGGGAACGGTTCCGTTGGACGCGTCCCTCCAATCGGTATCGCCCTTGAGAAAACGCCACCGCGCCGCCTGGTATGGAGACAGTATGGTGAATTTTATTCCCGCTTCCGCCAGAAGCAAAAGGGTAGTGCGGTCAACAGCCGTTTCGGCCAGCCACATCCCCTCGGGACGCCTGCCAAAGGAGTGTTCGAAATCGCGAATCCCCCAGCGGATTTGGGTCAGCTTGTCCCGATGACTTGCCAGGGGCATTATGATATGGTTATAGACCTGCGCTATGGCGTTGCCGTGGCCCCCGTGCGCCCCCAGGCTCTCGCGGTCGGTGTCCAGAATGGTCCGGTAAACCCAGGGATCGTGGCGTTCAAGCCAGTGCAGCAGGGTGGGGCCGAAATTGAAGCTGAAATACCTGTAATTGTTCATCAGATCGACAATTCGATTCTGGTTATCGACAAGGCGAGCCGCCGTGTTTGCCCGGTAGCATTCGAGGTTGATACGTTCGTTCCAGTCATGATACGGGCTGGCAGAATCCTCACGCTCGATTTCCTCGATCCAGGGGTTTTCGCGTGGCGGCTGGTAGAAGTGTCCGTGAATGCAAACATATTTTATTTCAGATGGATTCTTCATCTAGTCCTGGTTCCCGGCCGAATGAATCGGAGTTACAATAAGTTTAGATGAAAGAACACTCCGCGACGCTGACTCCCGATGTAGTAAACCTCGCTGCACGAACTTGCATTGTAGCGCTTGAAACTCCACTTTTCCA
>JBEKXG010000165.1:0-8779 GCA_049512295.1 Syntrophobacteraceae bacterium | reverse complement strand
CTGTCGCCGCAGTTATTCTCGGAAGATGGCGTCCCCTCGGGGTGATGCTCGCCGTCCTTTTTTTCGGCTTCGCGGAAGCCCTTTCGGAATGGCTTGCCGTGAGATGGTCGGCCCTGCCGAACCAGATTTTCCTTGTCATGCCTTACGTTGCCTGCCTCGCGATCCTGGCCTTCTATTCGGGGCAGCGTCAGCCGCCTTCAGCTTTGGGGCGGGTTGAACACTGATGAACCACCAATGCCTTGACCGTGCCCTCGGGAGACTGTGTTACATCTTGCGCGCCATCGGCCAACTCGGGATTTGACGTGGAGACACCCCGTGCGCCGTCGCACAAAACGGCGTTGGATCGAGACCGTGATCCATGAGCCGATGTACTCGGCCGTGCGACTGGTGAAGACCGGCCGTTGCGTAAAACTTGTCTTTAACCGTCATCGTCCGGCTTTTGGGGCTGGCTTGCCGAATCGTTTACTGCGCCCGAAGCCGCGCACGTGAGCGCCCCCGCATCAACAATGCTTCTGATTTGAAATACCGATCAATATCCTGCCCTTCTTCTAAACCTGTATCCGGCAAGCCCGACCAGGCCGGAGCCAAGAAGCAGCAAACTTGAAGGCTCGGGTACAGGGCAACCCGGGAGCGCGTCGTAAAAAAGGTAATCTTGATAGCTCTGACCGAACGATGTTGTCGGATCGGTGGTAGGACTGGTAGCAAGATAGAAGCCCTTTAAATTGAGACTCGCATAGTTCTGGCCGGCCTTGGTCACCCATGTATTAACAAGACCGGAATCACTTCCCGAATAAGTATATGTCATCGTATGAGAATTGAACGAATTATTGAACATGATTTCCCAGGTTGCAACCTGAGCTGTGTGCATGCTCACATTTCCCAGCATGGCCTGATTCATCAGCCATGCCGACTCTTCGTACCGTATAGCATAAGCTGAAGGGAGCGTACCGCTAAGACTTGAAAGGCTCTCTATATAGTACGACCCGTGGTACTGCCCCGCATCGCCCGCTGGCGCTGTATCAACGCATAAACTATTTGGTTCGGCGTAGGTATTGCCTTGGTAGCTCAAATGGAAGCTGTAGCCGGTGTTCCAGTTCACGGGGTCTCCATTCAAATAACCAGCCGCCGTGCCAGTCCAGGCTCCATCCAAAGAGATGTTTACCTGTTGGCCTGAATCCGCTAAGCCTGACGGAAGCGCCAGCGCGACTCCAGCGCCGGCTAGGTAGCAGGCCAAAACAACGATCGAAAATAACGCAAGCTTCCTTCCCATTTTCCATCTCCTTCTCTTTAGTCTGTTCAATAAAAAGGTCCGCTGATTCTCAAATTGAGCCACACGCAAGTTCCATCCTTTTGTAATTATTTCTCTACTCAAAGAACCTTGTCATACAGATGTCCAATAATGAACGGTCCTCAATTTGCCTACAGCAGCCCTGGATGTACAGGGGGAATCCGGTAGGGATGAACTGGGTAGCGGCCATACCTATAAGGTTTTGAAAGTCTAGCCATAACGATTAATTAGTGCAGGTAAGTTCTGCTGTAGGGAGCCGAAGATGTAATGGGGGAATCAGGTGGGGAGGAACTGGGTAGCGGCTATACCTAAAATGCTTTGAAAGTGCTGCCGGAACGATTAATTAGTGCTGCTGATATCTCACTGTCTTCTCTCAATCTACTACAGGCCGGCGGTGTTTTCTTGCAAAATGCTTCCCCCTCTTCGAGTAGCGAAGTGGTGCTGAAGTTTGTCACGTTCGATATTAGAATATGGACGATGGCGGATACGGGCTGGACGAATACATCCGTACGGCAATGAGACGAAGGGGCTTTCCCGATGAAAGACGAGCTTGTGGCAATTCCAGTCACGGAGAGCGTGAAGGTTTCAGGAATCCTCTCCATTCCCGATGCCGGTCCAAGTGATACCGGAGTCATCCTTGCCCATGGCGCCGGAAATGACATGAATCACCCTATGCTCACGTCTTTACTTCTGGCGCCGATCCCTTATTCCTCTTGGCGGCAGGAGCGACTTCGCGCCGCTCCCCTTGTTTACTGAGCGCGAACCGGCGCTTCACAGCGGTTTTTTTGGCTGTTGGAACCGGCAAACCGTTTGGTTCGAGGCAGATTGTGAAAGAATTCAATTCATTCCGGAGGAGCTGTCAACGGGCGCCTGGATGATTATTTAAGTAACAGCCAGGTAAATTCGCTGGAAGGAGTGATAATATGAAACCGGATACGCTGATTTGGGCCAAAGACAAGGCGGGAAACAGACATCTGTGCCCTATGAATATTCTTGAAGATCCCAATTTTGCTAGGGATGATGAGTTGAAAGACTGTGTCGACCATGACGATCGGCTTATGACACGTCGTCATGTGCCATCGAATGATCCTGAAGGGAAGATTAGATTCTCTAAATCCATGAGCCCGAATTAATTTGGGTCCATGACTATGGAGTGAACCTGGCTGTTGCTTTCTCAGTGTGGGGCGTGGCGGCGCCTGCGACCAACCTTCAGGCCCCGCCACGTGCGCCGCATTGAGGCCTCGGTGGTGGGACAGCGTCACTGGGTTGACGGCTCCGGGCTTGCAGCGGGGCATCCGGGGCAGGCCTTATCGGGGCGCACGGCAGGTGGAGGCGCAGTTGCAGGCTCTTGTTGTCCTTTTTCTTAGCGTCTTTGGCCTGTTGTTTTTCGGCACTCTCTCGTCTGGCCTCTTCCTCAAATGCACTCATGGCCTCTTCGATTTTCGTTGTTATCCATTTCCTCACGCATTTCATCTGCAAATTTGACAGATGCGATAACATGCCAAAGGGAGGGTTTCCCCTCCCCTCGTTCCCCGAAGGCACGTCAGAGGATGCGTTTATGCTGTGCTTGCATTATCTACCAATAGAGGTTCGTGAAGTTCCCGGTTGTCCCTGTGGAGGCGGAAGTACCGAGGTTGGCAACCAGGTCCTGGAGGAAAGTCAGCAGGTCCGAGCTGCTGCCGGATGTACTGCTCGTGCTGCTTGACGTACTATTCGTGCTGCTTGGCGAGCTGCTGCCGGAAGCCGCCTTAAGCACCGAAACCAGGTTGCTGAAGTCCGATTGCAGCGTGCTCAGGCTGCTGTCCGTGGAGGAGGTGGAGGAGGTGGATGCGCCGTCCGAACCGGCCTCCAACTGCGAAATAAGCTCTTCCAGCTTGCTCGAAAAGCTTGAGTAAGAGGATGTGGCTGTCGAAGAGGTGGAGGAGGACGCGCTGTTGCTTGAATCCGATTCCGGCTTTATGGCCGCGAACAGGTCATGCATAAACTTCCCGAGTGCTTGTCGAGGGTCCTCGGTGGAGTTGGTGGAACTGGTGGATGAGGTGGAACTGTCGGAAGTCGAGTTTCCGCTCGAGTTCGGCGGCGGGCCGCTCGGCGGAGGGGGCATCGAAAGCCCCATCTGGCTGAACGCCTGCATGATGCTCTGCATTAACGTATCATTCGCTCCCGAGTTTGACAGGCTGCCCGAAACCCGGGTGTCTGAGCTCGCACCGCTTTTATTTGACTGCGCGAGCATGGAAAGGTAGTCCGTGTAGATCGAATCGGTGTTGCTGACTCCTGAAATGGTCATGACCTGCTCCTTTCACAGTAATGTTTTGAAAATGTGCGAAGCGCTGAAGGGACACATGTTGTAACGCTGCATGTTTATATATGTCCTTTCAAGAATGTGATTGTGAATCATACTTACAGTCCATTTTGTGCTTGTCTGGTAGCAATAATTGGACGGCTTTGGAAAAATCAATGTAAAGATTGGTCAAGATCAATGTAAAGATTTCTGAACATTGATATGTTTAATATTAAAAGTGGCGTCTCATGCCGTTCGCCAGAAGGTGAGGTCCATACATCATATGATTCGTGGCTTAATTGATTTACGGATAAAGAAGACGTTGAAGTTTCTAAACTTTCCAGTTCGAGCCGCATTTTCTTACCGGCGATTGCAAAAAGTTCCGGTCAGGCCGGAAGATTTTTCCATATTATATCTATGAATATCGGCTCACCGTGTATTCTATCGGTACGAAATCCCTGTGCCGCAAGGAATCGCCAAATGCTGAGTAATACGAAAGCTGCGTTCAAGTTGATAATTCTTAAGACCCGAAAAGAACGGGGGAATGATTCCCCTCAATCTCGAGGCTTTTCATCGCTCTATCTTTCATCTTTGAACGCAACTTTGGTCTTGGAGGTTTCCGGGTTTACGATGAACAATCAAGGCCTGCAACTGTTGAATCACATCACTGACCACTCCGGCCCAGTCGCCGGGGGTTTTTTGGCGGAAAATCCGCGCGGTGGGGTACCAGGGGGAATCGCTGCGTCCAACGAGCCAGCGCCACTCGCCGGAATGTCTTAGCATAATCCAGACAGGCTTTCCCAGTGCTCCCGCGAGGTGAGCAACCACGGTATCGACGCTGATCACCATGTCAAGGTTTTCAATCAGGGCGGCTGTGTCCGCGAAATCAGACAGTTTTTCACCAAGACAGGTAATCTGCGGCATGGATTCGATCACGTTCCTGTCTTGATCGGGAATTTCCTTTTGCAGGCTTATTATCTCGACGTCAAGGCGCCTCAGGGGATCGAAGACTTCAAGGCCCATGTCGCGAGTGCGGTTCACCGGTTCGCGCCTGCGGCCCGCCCAGACAAGACCGATCCTCGGCCTGATGCGCGGTCCAAGCTGATTTCGCCATTTTTCAACCTGATCGGGTTTTGCACTTAAATATGGAACATCCGCCGGGATTGATTCAAGTGTAGTGCCGAATGCCAGGGGCAGGCTCATCAATGGACAATTGAAATCGTGGGGAGGCAATGCGTCCCCGAAGGTGATAATTGATACGGGGCAATCAAGTGTCTGAGCCAACGAACGCAAAACGGCCGGCACTCGAAGAATCGTCAACCCTGCAGTTTGTGCCGCTAAAGGCACATAGCGCAAAAACTGAATTGTGTCCCCGAATCCTTGCTCGGCCCAGAGCAGTATAATTTTTCCGGCCAGATTTTCTTCCCCGAGCCACAAGGGTTTGGATGATCCCGATTTGAGAGATTTTAGCTGGGCGGTTTCCCACCTCGATTCATACTCCGGGAGACCCTTTTGAAAATCCCCCGTGGCCAACCTGCAATGACTTTTTTCCATCTTTGCTTCAGCTAAGTCGGGCTTGCATGACAATGCCCGATCGTAGCTCTCGAGGGCTTCATCCATGCGGGCAAGCTTTTGCAGGACATTGGCCCGGTTAAATAATAAGGACGACTTGCGCGGCGCCAGTTCCAGGGCACGGTTATAACTCTCAAGGGCCTCTTCGGGTCTGTCGAGGTACAAAAGCGAATTTCCGCGCCTGTTTAAAACGTCTACAATATCGTTCACATATATTTCCAAAGCCAGGTTATAAGTATACACAGCATCGTCATAACGGTGCAGACGCTGTAAAATATCGCCTCGCTTAAGAAGCACTTCTACATTTGGCGGGCTCCCTGCAAGAATTCGGTCATAGTTTGCCAGGGCATGCTTTAGACAGTTATCGCGCAACTCGCGCACTTGCGAGTTGCCGCTAAACTTCAAAAAAAGATCGAAGCATTCAATTGATTCTTCGTATCGGGCTAATTCGAAAAGAATAATTCCTTTTTCCACGAGCACCGGGAAAAATTGGGGATCGAAGCCGGTCGCTTCTTCGATGCACCTCAGAGCTTCTTCATGACGCTTTTCCTGGCGAAGAGAAATACTCCTGGCCATCAGGTCGACTATTTTTTGTGCATGCGGATGATTCGGCATTGCTTGTACAGTGATTGCCATGGCCGTTTTCTTCAGGGCCTTTATGCGGGATATCCGCAAGCGTGACCCAGCGCGGAAGCGTTAAACTCAACTGTGCATCAACCTTGCTATTCTAAACCGGGATTGTCTTTTTTTCTTCAAAATTCGACTTGCCGCAATAATGAACCTCGACGCAAGATAGATGCCTGTGGAGACTACTCCAGGCACGGCGCCGCTGCTCTCAGCGGGAAAGACCCGTTCCGCATTGACGGGGTGAGGGTGTACGCCGCATGGACCGTAGGACCCCCAGCCCCCTGCCGCCTTGCTTTTTGCTCTGATAAAAGCGGCCGAAACCGGATAAATCCGCCGGTTCAGGCCGATTTGTTTGGTGGTTTCAACCTTATTCGGCAAGGCTTCGAATGCCGGGTTCCAATTGGTTGAAACGGGCATGAGTTACAAGTTTGCAAATTGAGCGGTCAGGTAACTTTGCAACAGATACATCTGGGCCACAGCGACGTCCATGTTCTCGAACTCCGTTTTCATATTTGCAATCTGCTGGTTGATACTGTCCTGCATGCGGCTTATTTGCTGAGTGAGACTGCTTATGTTGGTCTGCAGCCCGTTTTGCTGGACGGTAACCGACCCTTTTACGGAATCGGTAAACTGCTTCACGAGGCTGTCGACGAGACTCGCAATTCCGCGGTTTACCGTAATAGTCGCGCTTGCAGTGTTAGACGTCCCGGTGTAGCTTACCTCAAGGCCGTTGGCCTTGCTTGCGGTGTTGTTAAGGGTCAGGACATTGCCCTGGCCGCTGGCATCTTGTCCGTCAATCTGCCCCGCAACGTTTTGACCTGTCCCCGCAGCCCGACTGATGTTGATGCTGTATGTGCCCGATTGAGTTTGACCGTTATTGTAGACGTATTGGAATTGACTGTCGCTGGTAACGGCTGTGTCCGATAATAGATTGAACACATCATTGAAATTGCGTGAGAGCGCATTCGCGAATGTGGTCGTATCGAGACTGAGCTGAGCATTGGCGCCCTGGGTAATTCCGATTTGACTGAGGTATTGAAAAGTCCCCGTGCCTACCTTTGTCAGTACTGCGGATTGTAGTTGTGATTTTATCGACGTCAGCGTGCTGTTGCCGAATAGAGGACCTCCCGTCTGCTGGGTTTGCGTATTGTAAGACATTTGTGTATTGACGTAGGACATGACGCCGTTATAGGCGCTGATCATTGTGTTGATCTCGTTTTCGATTCCCTGCACGTCGTGGCCGACCGTGAGCGTCAAGGTCGTGTTCGGGTCCGCTCCCAGCAGATTCAGCGTAACGCCCTGGATTGCGGTCGTAACCGTGTTCGTCGAACTGGTCATACCCATGCCGTCTATCGTGAAAGAGGCGTCTTCACCCTGCTGCAGGACCTGTCCGAAAGACCCGAAACTCAGTTGGGAATTAGAATCTCCAAGGGAAGTCGAGAGATTAACGGAGAGTTTGCTCGTCCCGGTTGCATTGTCGATGACCTGGATTCTCCCGTCTGAAGCGACCGAGGCGGTTACGTTGCCAAACAGGCTCTGGATCTGATTAAGGAGGTTCCCGACGGTCGTGTCCCCGGTGATTGCCAGATTGGTTGCCGCCACTGCAGTCCCGTCGTGAGCCGTTCCGGAAATGGTAATCTGGTCTCCCGCCGTGTAGGTGTTGTACCCATGGATGCTTGTGATGTTTGTGGAAGAGGTTATCGGGGTCGAACCGTCCGTTGTATTGGCGGCATTTCCTGTAACTTCACTCTCGTCGGTCCTGTTTCCCTGGATCAGGCCAAGCGATTGGAGAATATTGTTCTGGTCGGTGTAGTTGGAGTTGGTCATGCCCGCAATTTGGAGCCGATAGGCCGTCTGAGAGCCGTTGGTCGACGAAACGATAGAAGCGGAAATGCCGGCTGCAGCAAAGTCGGCCTGTATGGTCGACAGGGTATCGGTCAAGTCGATGGCGGCAGTTTTTCCGTTTATGGTTACAGTTCCGGAAAGGTCATTGCTTTCATTTCCGAGCATGGCCTCGACCGAGGTCGAAGAGCTCGAAAAAGCATCGCTTTGGGCACCTCCGGCTATCTGGTTCTTAATACTTGTCACAGTTGTGTTGAATCCAAGGCTTGCGAGTGTGTCCGAAGTCGAGCCGTTCAGGAGGGAGAATCCGGCAGCTCCCGTGTTATCGCTTGTCAGCACCAAACGGTAGCCGGTCGAAGAAGTCCGAATGATGCTGGCCGTTACGCCCGAAGCCTGAGTGCCGGAGTCCAAGTTATTGATTTTCGACGATAAACCCTGCAGGGTGTCCGTGGCCGCGATCTGAACGGCGTGACCGTTTACCAGGATGGTCCCGGAGATACTGAGCGCGGACGACGCTGATGAAAACGAGGCCGAGGCGAGTTGCTCCGCTTGCGCAGTGTTGTTGATCACTACGTTATAACTGCCTGTGCTGGCGGAAGAGGATGCGGTGGCCGAAAGCAGCGATGACGCGCTGATGCTTGAAGACGACCCCACGGTGGCGGAGTACAGGTCCATGCCCGTAGCGCTTTGCAGAGTGTTTGAGGCTGTTTGAAGACTGGTCAGTTGTGACGCGAAGGTTGTCCAGGCGGAGATTTTGTTTTGGTCGGTTTGTATTTGATTATTGTAAGGTGTCAGGGTCGCCTGGTCAGCCGCTTGCATCTCGTTCACTATGCTCTGCCAGTCAATGCCGGTCCCAAGGCCAGTCAGGCTGAGGATGGACGAAGTAGAAGTTGAAGACGTTGAAGCCAAAGCATTCTCCTTTGAAGAAGCGAATTAGCAGTTGACCCGGGGCGGCTGTCCTGTTGACGCTCCGGATCTGGAACTATTTCTTAAATGAGTCCAAGCTATATTCAAATCGGCAAATCCGCAGCTAAACTGTAATGAAACATTGCTCACTCTTTGTAAATTTTTGTTAAGCGCGGCGTAAATTCACTGATTCACATCTTTGGAATGTGTGCGGGACTACCTAGGAGGCTGTCCGAGAATGGATGGCTCTAACGTTGTCAACT
>JBEKXG010000164.1:0-8803 GCA_049512295.1 Syntrophobacteraceae bacterium | reverse complement strand
GTAGCGCTTCCAGCGCTCGAGGGTGTCTTGCCGGATGTGCTCGGCTTCCTCCTCGAGGTCGAGGAATTGCCGGATTGCCTCTTTCATCAGCCAATGGGGCGAGCGCTTTCGGGCTTCGCTTAGAGCTTTGAGACGTCCATAAGTTTTATCGTCCAGTTTTTCGACCTTGCTTCCCATCATGCTCACCTTACATGGAAGTATGATTATCGATCAATAGCTTCATGCCCTGCCCAGCTCGACTTCGCGCTCTTCAGCCCGCCACGCTGCATAGCGCAGTGCCTGCATGACGTCCTCCCGTTCCAGATAGGGATAGTCAGCGAGGATTTCCTCAATGTTGTGACCAGCGCCGATCTGGCCGACGATCATCCCCACCGTGACCCGCATGCCACGGATGCAGGCCTTGCCGCCCATCACATCGGGCTGTTGGGTGATACGGTCAAATTGTCCCATGAGCGTCTCCTTATCAAAACCCATTGAAAGACTAGCCAATTGAGAATAGTACCTCAAGAACTATTTTCGAGAATGCAAAAGCCTTGATTACGTGTGTCGTGCGGACGGTTCGGCAAAACTTATGGTGCGATTAGCGGTCGAGCAAATCAATGTGGCTGTGGAGAGCTGGAATGGCGACGGCTGCGATCGTGCTGTGGAACAGGGTGTATCCGGAGCGCCCCGCCAAGGCCCTTCCTGACTATGGTCAGCAGGCCGATGACAAGCTATAGCAATACTTGTCGCCGCTAGCCTTGGAACACATTAACATGACGGGCGATTACGTCCGGCGAAGCAGCGCCGTAATCGGTGCAGGCAGGTTCAGGCCATTACAACCGTTGCCGACAGCGTGCTGAAGGGATCGGAAACGGTTCGAAGGAAAAGCAGCGCCAACGTTTTTTTCGATCTTGCGTTTCCCCGTTCAGAGCAGGAGCTTGTGAAAGCCAAACTGACGGTGCAGATTTACCGGCTCCTGAAAGAACGAGGGCTAACCCGGGCCGTAGCCGCGAAACTGCCTGGCACCACACAGCCCCAAGTCTCGGCGCTTATGCGCTGCCGCCCCGTGTCGGTATCCGCAAACTATTTAGACACGGCCCGGCCCCTCTCCCCTCAATTTCTCCCGAACGAAACGGATCGGCCTTGAAATAACAAAGGTCTTCTCGCGCGACTTCTCACCTTTGAGCAGTCTGATCTCGGATTTAGAAACATCAAGTTTTTTGGCAAGAAACTCGATGCATTCCCGGTTTGCCTCCCCTTCGACCGGGGGTGAGGCGATGCGTATCTTTAGCCTCTCGCGGAAAGCCCCTGCAAACTCACTTTTCGCCGCCCTGGGTTGGACGTAAGCGCAAAGAACCGTTTCTCCCGCTTTCTCCGATAAGTAAATAAAATCTTCTTGCGCCACGGTTCATTCCAGTCGGTTACGGTTCCACAACCAGGCGAAGAATCAGGTCACAGTTATTGACACGCCGGCGAGTACAATATATATCTCAGGGACAATTATGCCGAAGTAAAAATGAGGCGCCGTTGCCGAAATTCAGATGCGGGCGAGACATTCCCGCCAGCCCTTAAAATCAACTTCCGGCGAGGTATGCAATGAGAGCAGTCCTGTTTTTTTCTGTAATCTTTTCCGTGTCGCTTGCGCTCCTGGCGCTTCTGGGGCCTGTGCAAGCCAAAGCAGTCGAATTTTCAGCCGATATGGTCATAATGCCCAAAGGTGACGAACCAATGAAGGGCAAGATATTTGTGAAGGGCGACAAGGTCAGGCAGGAAACCACGGAAGAAGACGAGACTCAGGTCATGATTATCCGCCCCGATAAGAAGCTGACCTGGATGCTCACGCCGGAAGAGAAGACATACATGGAGATGCCCTATCAGTCTGAAGATAAGACCTTCGAAGAATGGACCGCCGAAAAGGAAAAGAAGGCGAAATTTCTAGGGGAAGAAACCGTTTCCGGAATGCCCTGCAAGAAATACGAAACCGTAGAAGAAGGCGAAAAGACTGTCTTCTGGATTTCCACGCAATTTCCATTTCCGGTCAAAGTCGAAGACTCGGAGATGACGATGGAATACCGCAACATCAAGCTGGGTCCTCTTGCTGATTCCCTCTTCGAGCTCCCGCCGGGATACGACAGGATGGCTATGCCGATAGTTCCGCAAAAGGAGTAAAGGCGCCCCGTGAAAGTCCACCGCGATTGTGTAGTATGTAAGTCTATCTTAGGAGGATAAAATAAATGGTCCTTTTGCCTGTTTTTGGCAAATCCAGGCATTGCCAGGTGAGCCCGTCAAAAATAATCGCTCTCGGCCTGAACTACCACAGCCACATTGCCGAAAGCAACTCGGTCAAAGTCCGCGGATTTACGGAGGAGGTTCCTGCAGAACCCATCCTGTTTCCGAAGACCCCGAACGTGCTCATCGGGCCGGGCGAACCCATCGTGATACCAAGGTTCCTGCTGGAGTACGGATTCGAGGACCTGCGCACCGATTATGAAGCCGAGCTTGCGGTAATAATCTCAAAGAAGTGCAGGAACATAGCGCCGGAGGAAGCGCTGGATCATGTTCTCGGCTATACGTGCATGAACGACGTCAGCCAGCGCAATATTCAGAACGGCGACCGATCCGGGTGGTTTCGGGGAAAATCTTTTGACACCTTCGGTCCCATCGGACCGCAGATCGTTCTGCACGAGGACATCGGCGATCCTCAGGACCTGCGCATCCAATGCCGGCTGAACGGCAGGACAGTTCAGGATGCCGGCACCGCTCAGATGATTTTCCCGGTAGACCAGATGATAGCATTCATATCAAAGAACTTTACCCTCATGCCAGGCGACATCATCGCAACCGGCACTCCGAGCGGAGTGGGACGAATCCGCCACGGAGACGTTGTAGAAATCGAAATAGAGAAGATCGGGATCCTGAGCAACCCGGTCGTGGAAGAATGGATGCAATAACCGGCGGCTCTCGATGAGCTTCAAAAAAAGACCGGCCGGTTCTTCCCTCTGCTGAGTTGAGGGAAGAGCCGGGCCGGCCGTCTCTGCGAATCGTCAAGTCTTACTTACAACCCGCTAACTGGCTGAAAAAGTCGTTGCCTTTGTCATCCACCAGAATGAAAGCGGGAAAATCCTCCACTTCGATCTTCCAGATGGCTTCCATACCCAGTTCGGGGTACTCCAGCACTTCGACTTTCTTTATGTTGTCCTGGGCCAGGATAGCGGCAGCGCCCCCGATCGAACCGAGATAGAAGCCGCCGTGTTTTTTGCAGGCGTCGGTTACCTGCTTTGTGCGGTTCCCCTTGGCGATCATAACGAGCGAACCGCCGTTAGACTGGAACAGGTCCACATAAGAATCCATGCGGCCTGCCGTTGTCGGGCCGAATGCGCCGGAGGCCATCCCCTTGGGGGTTTTGGCAGGACCCGCGTAATAGATCGGGTGATCTTTCAAATACTGAGGCAGACCCTCGCCCTTGTCGATTCTCTCCTTGAGCTTGGCATGAGCGATATCTCTGCCCACGACAATCGTTCCGGTCAAAGATAGCTGAGTCTTGATCGGGTACTTTGTCAACTCTGCCAGAATTTCTTTCATCGGCTTGTCCAGATCGATCTTTACTACGCCGTGTTCATGTTTTCCACGGTACTTGGCGGGTATGTATTTATCCGGATGCGCTTCCATCTCTTCGAGCCAGATGCCGTCCTTGTTGATTTTAGCCTTGATGTTTCTGTCAGCGGAACACGAAACTCCCATTGCAACCGGACAGGATGCGCCGTGGCGCGGAAGCCGGACGATTCTTACATCCAGGGCAAAGTGCTTTCCGCCATACTGCGCGCCGTATCCGGACTTATAGGCGGCATTGAGGACTTTTCCCTCCATCTCCAGGTCCCGGAATGCCTGGCCGCCCTCGTTTCCGGTTGTGGGCAGGTTATCGAGATATCCGGTGGTGGCGAGCTTCACCGTCTTCAGGCAGGCTTCGGCAGACGTGCCGCCGATTACGAAGGCTACGTGGTAGGGCGGGCATGCGGCGGTGCCCAGAGTCATCATCTTGTCGACCAGGTATTTTTCCAGGTTGACCGGATTCAAGAGCGCCTTCGTTTCCTGGTAGAGCATATTCTTGTTGGCCGAACCGCCGCCTTTGGCGATAAACAGAAACTTGTATTCCGATCCCTCGGTTGCATAGAGATCGATTTGAGCGGGAAGATTGCAGCCTGAGTTCTTTTCCTCGTACATATTCAGAGGGATCGTCTGCGAGTAGCGCAGGTTTTCCTCTGTGTAGGTCTTGTAGACGCCCTTTGAAAGATATTCCTCATCTTTTGCGCCGGTCCAGACCTGCTGGCCCTTTTTGCCGACAATTGTAGCGGTCCCGGTATCCTGGCAAAGCGGCAGCACGAACTTGGCGGCTACTTCCGCATTCTGAAGGAGCGCCACGGCAACGCCCCGGTCATTTGGAGAGGATTCGGGATCTTCGAGGATTGCACTCCATTGCTGGAGCTGTTTTGGGCGAAGCAGAAAGGAAACCTCGCGCATCGCCTGATTAGCAAGGTATTCGAGTCCCTCGGGTTCCACCTTCAGAATCTGCTTTCCATCGAAGTTTGCAACAGAGACATAACCTTTGGCGAGCAGTTTGTACTTTGTGTCATCTTTCCCGGTTGGAAAAGGGTCCTGGTAACTGAATTCGGGCATTTTAAACTCCTTTTGAAGCAGCAAGTTAAATAAGCGCACGTCAATTTGGAAAAACTTTCACATGCCTCGATTCCACATCATATTAAAAAAAAAGATTTTGTCGAGCATTGAATTAAGAAAAAGATCAACAAAACAGATCGTCCTGAGGAAGCTGGTAGAGCCGGCGTACGTGCATCGCAAGCGCGTCCGGCAAATACCTTCCCCAGAGCTTTATCGGAATGTCGCTGATCTCAGCCGCTGGACTGAATCCCACAGCAAACAGGTACTCGAGAAGAAATTCGACGTTCATGGGTATGTATCCTTTGTACGGCTTGACGTCACGCTGCAAGATTATCCTCTCTTCGTGGATGCTGTTGCCCAGCTCGGATTCCACCATCGCTTCAGGGGTTGACAGGATCAACTCGATTTTGATTCGCGCCTCCGAGCTCTCCATGAACGATTCGATTCCCTTTTTGAGTTCGGAGGCCGAAATACCGCGGTTAACGTATTTCTCCCAGCTTTTCGAATCCCGGTATTTTCGGCACACCTCTTCAGGGTCCCACGGAATATCGAGAACCAGGCTGGTGGCTTCATAGCTCCCGTAAAAACTCTCCCGCGCTCCTACGCAAATCGATGGATCGCTTCTGAGGGCCTGTTCGATCCCCGTGAGTTGCTCCTCGGTTCCCAGCACTTTGATCCCACCCACATCGTCTATGGTGATTGAGGACCGGTCAAATCGAATGGCGCCTTCCCGGAAGCTCTCGGCAATGCTTCCCTCAGCCTCGATGAATTCCCTGTCCATCTCCTCCCTGGGAGTAATCAGCCTCTCGATCGGGATTCCTGATCTTTTGGCGCGGGCTTGGGCCATTGCTGTGGCTTTAGCCTGAACGGTTTCAAAGATCCAGTTCGCAATCCGCCTGTTGGCCTTTTCGGCGATTCTTTTGGGCCGTTTGATCCTGTATGAGCCAATGAGCCGGCCGCCATCGTCAACGCACAGGACCCCGTTAATCGGGGTTTGATAATAGAAGTACTCCGGATTTTGCCGATAGCGATCGAGGAGGTACTCCATCCTGGGGCTGACCCTGCCTATATTTTGACTGAGCGCCTCCCTCAGCTCTCCCTTGGTCCGGATGCGAACATTTCGCAACCCTCCGGAATAAAACTTCCCGACAATTTCCGCCGTCACGGTTTCGAGTGTTTCGCCCAGGACATACCCGTCACAGATAAATATCCGCGTCAGCAGCATCGCGTCCGAAGGCGCCGGCCTTCCACACAGCCAGCGTTCGGCAATGCGCAGCAACTCCTCTCGGTGAATGAACGAAGTTATATACATCTCTATCGCGTCTTGTTGTCTTAATACCGAATAGGGACAGGATTTAATCATAGCACATCCGGCACATCGCCGCTAATTTTCAATCCAGCCCGGCCTTTTGCTCGCCGGACTGCTCGGCAAGCCTTGTAGATTTGCCCGAAACCCGCTATATTTCCGGTGTATTCGGGTTTAGAATTTCGACTCTAACGATCTTCGTTTTTCCTCCCGCATCTTGAGCCCAAATACGCCTAATTTCTCCCTATGGAGACCATGATGGGTAAAATAACCGTAACTTTCCAGCCGGAATCCACTCGCACTGAAGCGCAATCAGGCGAGAAGCTGATCGACGTCGCATCCTATGCCGACATCGATATAAGTAACCTGTGCGGTGGGCAGGGTGTCTGCGGCAGATGCCGCGTGAAGATTAAGCAAGGCAAGGTAAACCTGACCAGCAAAGTCGTCGGAAAGCTGAGCCGCAAGGAAATCGAGCAGGGCTATACACTTGCATGCCAGGCGGAACTCGGTGAAGATGATGTCGAGGTTTGGATTCCGCCTGAATCGCGAACCGACATTCAAATCCAGATTTCGGATTACATCGTTTCATTCGCTGAGCCGACTCACGCGCAAGTCCCGGATTACGATCCGGCGCCAATAGTGAGGCCCCTGTGTCAAAAATATTTTCTACAGTTGACAGGGCCAACAATTGGCGACAACCTTTCCGACCTGGACCGCATTTATCGGGAGCTCAGGAAATTAATCCCGCAATTTCCCCACATCCAGGCGCATTTTTCATGCCTGTGGGGCCTGGCTGCACTGCTGCGCAGAAGTAAGTGGGAAATAACCGCGACTGTGCATTTCCGTGATTTCGACTGCCCGATGATCCGTGAAATGGAGGCCGGTAATGCCACTTCAAGGAATATGGGTGTTGCAATCGACGTGGGAACCACCACTATTGTCGCCCAGCTCATGGATTTGCGCACCGGAGCCGTCCTCGGGTCGCAGGCCAGCCATAACAGTCAGGCGCGATATGGAGAAGACGTCATCTCGCGAATGGTCTTTGCCTGTATCCATGCCGGACTTGGGCCCCTGACCGAAGCTGTAACCTTTACAATCAACGCCCTGATTGACTCACTGGTCAGGAAGAACAATATCAAACACAAGGACATCACCTCCATTGTGGCTGCCGGAAATACGGTCATGACCCATTTGCTCCTTGGCCTTGAACCGTGCAACATCCGTGTGGCCCCCTATATACCCGCAGCCACACGGTTTCCCCAGTTCCCGGCCGCAGAAGTCGGACTAAATGCCCACCCTAAGGCTCTTGTGCATACCATGCCCTGCGTAAGCAGCTATGTCGGCGGCGATATCACGGCAGGCGTTTATGCCTGCGGAATGCACGATCATCATGAAATCAGCGCCCTTATCGACGTCGGAACGAACGGGGAAATTGTAATCGGCAATAACGAATGGCTTGTGTGTTGCTCCTCTTCCGCTGGTCCGGCATTTGAGGGCGGAGGGATCAAATGTGGAACCAGGGCTATACTGGGAGCCATTGAAAAGATAGTCATAGATGGGGACCTCGTTCATTACGAAACCATAGGAGCACAGGAACCCGTAGGCATTTGCGGCTCCGCCATCATCGATGGAATTGCCGAACTGCTCTCCGCCGGTATAATAGATCAAAGCGGAAGGTTCGCTCTTCTGGACCATCCAAGGGTGCGGGTGGTAGATGACGTTCCCGAATTCATTGTCGCCCACGCCGAGGAAAGCGCCACAGGGGGGCCGATCGTAATCACCGAGGATGACATCAGCAATCTTATCAAGAGCAAGGGCGCGGTACTTGCGGCTGTGCGGGTACTGCTCAAAACCCTCGAGATGGATTTCGCAGACCTCGAGAAAGTCTTTGTCGCCGGGGGATTCGGCGCTCATCTCGACATCGAGAAGGCGATCTTTATCGGCCTTTTGCCCGACATCCCCAAGGAGCGAATCCGTTTTATTGGAAACAGCTCTCTTGCGGGGGCCAGGCTTGCCCTTCTCTCCGTTAATGCCTTTCACAGGGCTGAGGAGATCGCAAACCGCATGACTTACATAGAATTGAGCGTGTATCCGCAATTCATGAACGAGTTCATAGCTTCACTCTTTCTGCCTCACACTGATATGGAGCTTTTCCCCACCGTCAAGGAGTCACTGGAGCGGAAACTCAACGCATCCAAAGCCGCCGCGATGAAGTTGGATTCTGCAGTTGGGGATGACCTGCCGGGATGAGCTGGGACAAATGGCTATGACTGCTCTATTTCTCCTGATCTGCATGACCTGCGTTTTGTTGCTGGTGGTGATCTGGGCTTCGCTGGTCACCTATTCCTTTTTCTGGTACGAAAACGCATGGAGCGCTCGACTTGCGCCGGACGGCGGCGCCAAACTGAGATTGATGATCCTTACAGGCTTGCTTTCCTCCATTACGAGCGTGAGTTTTATAATGGTCTGCTACCCGTTTGGCTCGATCCGGCGCCTTTGGGCGCCGAAGCACATATGTGCCGGGCGACCCGTTATTATTCTGACACACGGACTCTATCACAATGCAAGCGCCTGGCTGATCTTCAGAAGCCGGCTGCGCAAAGCCGGCTTCGAAAATATTTTCCTCATGAATTACGGGAGCTTTTTTACCTCTTTTGAGCAAACCCTCAAGAAATTCGAAAAATTCATCGCCGATGTGAGGCGGGCAGTCCCGGACCAGCCGGTATATCTGATAGGCCACAGTCTTGGAGGACTTATATCCAGGGCGTATGCGGAAAAATCCCACGGCGGAGCGATCCCGGCTGCCGTAATAACTTTGGGAACCCCGCACCAGGGGTCCAA
>JBEKXG010000163.1:0-8820 GCA_049512295.1 Syntrophobacteraceae bacterium | reverse complement strand
CGCGACGGATGAAAACGAGCCGCAGTCAGCTTGACCGGCTGCTCGATCCCGGTCACGGCGGCGTGACGCTCGAGACTCTCTCGCGCGCAGCGCAAGTGCTCGGCCGGCATATCCGGCTTGAGCTTGTGTGAGTAGCCTTGCCGCGACATTTTAAACACGATAATGTATTTTATCGTGTTTAAAAGCAGGCGCTATAGAAAATGGTTTTTCGATGGTCAAAGGTCTTGGGGGGATGGTCGGAGCGCCGCCGTCTCATCGACGCGACATAACGTCCTTTATGTCACAGTGACGGATTCCTATCAACCACGAGAAACTCCATCCGCCAAAGCGACATTGGGGCTACGGCGTTGCGGGAAGCACCCCTCCAAAAAGGCGTCGGCCGAGGGTCTCAACGATGCTTATGGCCGAATTAACTTCATCGTGGCTGACATGGATTTTTCGACCTGTAACTGCCCCAGGATCGTTTGCTTTTTGGAGATACTCCTCATCTATTACGCCCATTTTGTGCGCCAGAAGATGACGTTTCTGGAAAACCCGGCAGGCACAGCCCCAATCATTAGAGCTAAGGGAATCGGCAAAATCGAACCCAAACGTCTCCTGTACTCTGCGCCGGGCACCCGCAATATTTTGAAAACGAATATCAGCCGCCTTCTGCAAGCAGATTTCCCGCCCGAAACCGTCGAACGCAGAAACCACATTCTCTAATGCGTCGCCGATCAGATGATTGGCCAATTCCGTATCTGCCGATTTGGCCAGCGCTAGTTCCTTTTTTGCAAGCTCAAGATTTTTGATAAGAATTTGAAGTGAATTGTGGACCCCGCAGTCAGGGCACCACCCAAATACGCCGTAGATGGCGTATCGGAGCGTGCAGTTGTCGCAGACAACCTCGGTTTCGAGCTGCTTTTCTCGGTAGTACCGGATGGGCAAAGGCGCTGATTCTTGTAGCTTCATGCTAATCCCGATGCCGAATAGGCCCTGTGGTTTGTGCTCGAACTCAAGAGATTTCAGATCTTTCCGAATGGCGTCAGTCACCTTTCGCATTACGACTGACCGAGCGTATTCAATTTGCTCCTGAGTAAAGAAAGTTCTGCTTTCCCCACTGTGCCCGCAGTACGGACAATGGCAGGGAGCAGGACCCTTTACGCCAGTACCAGGTGTGATCTTAAAATATCCGAGACATTCATGGACAGGACACTCCCTACCCAAATAACCGTCCTTGTCCGCACTTATCGGAATGTTGAATTCAGTGCCAAGATTTTGGAGATGGTTCATATTGAATTGTCCCATTGATGAAGTTATTCGTCTTTATACGTAACTCTGCGCAGCCTATGTCCGCAGAGAGCAGCTCGGAATAAAGGCGTTAAAATCGTAACAAACTGCATTTTCAGTATACCTTTTTTATGGAGAGGACCACACCTCTGGCTACGCAGGTTACTGTAGGATTTTAAACATCCTCTACGATGACCCCTATATCAGCTCGCCAGCCACCGAGCGTATGCGAGCATACAGCTTTGTGCTTCACGGACTTTCATGCGCCGGCCGCGAAAACTTTCGGGGCAGGCAAGGGAACCGCAACAGTCTTTTTGTTGGCAAGTCTACAATCCTACAACGCCCGCGCATATCGGCCTGGACTCAACCACTGACGCGGAGGGAAAGGGCGCAGACAAAATACGAATCACTTACAGCGGGCATTGCTCTAACGACAGTAAGTTATTGTTCCAGTCTCCGTCTGCATGAGTGCGCAGGTACGGTGCTTTGCCCGCTGTGCGCACGACGCCAACGTCGGAGCGCTTACCGGTGCGCGGGTCGATAACAAAAAACGTGTTCGTTCCCGCGTCGATGCTCGCGATTACCTGTTCGCGGGTCCATTTCCACCCGGCGGCCGGATTCCCCAGGTGGGTGATATGTTCGTGAGCACTCTGTGGGTGCGGTTTGGTGATACAGGTTACTTTAACGTCTGCCATAGTTTCTCCTTTGCCCAGCAGCTTCCTCGGGCACTAGTCCTTCACGATCTCCGAGAGTGACTCTCCGCCGGTCCGCTTGCGCAATGTGTCCAGGCGCGTGTCGCCTCGAACACCGGGCGCAAAATCAGCCCCATATGTTTTTCGCAGGGTCTTAACCAGCGTATCCCCACGCTTTTGGCGGATTTCGCCATCGAGATCCCGACACCGTTGATCGAGTCCAACACGACAGTCTTTCCCATTCTTCGACATGATTAGTCTCCCTTTCCTAAACCTCACACGTTGTTCTTCTCACGGACGTTATAGCCGCGAGGGGGCAGCTTAAGACTGCTCCTACTTTATAAATGCTCATTTCGGGTATGTCATTGACACGGAGATCACAAAAAGTTTGTCTGGTTTGTCTGTGCTGTTCAAATCCCCGATCCTCTCGATTTCCTCGAGCGTGAGTTCATCCGTCGTGCGGTCGTAGAGCTTCGTCGTGCGCGGGCTTTAGCGCCCTATATTGTGCAAATCGTGTAGTCAGGCCAGAATGCCCTTGCGGCGATTACCTGCCATATTCTCCGCATGGTGTGCGGCGAATACTTGCTTCCTGCGGCGGTTCTGGGCTATAATCTACGCAGGAGGTGCGGAGAATGTATATCCATGAGCTGAAGGACTGGCCCCGGTTTAGCTGGAACCGCGAGCTGCTCGCCGAGCCTCTCGCCGCCTTCCGCCACCGGCAGGGTCGGCTGATCGGCCATATGGAAGCCCTCGGCTTCAACTTCCGCCAGGAGGCCGTCCTGCAAACCCTGACCGCCGACGTGCTCAAAAGCAGTGAAATCGAGGGCGAGAAGCTGGATGCTGAACAGGTCCGGTCCTCGATTGCGCGTCGCCTCGGTATGGATATCGGCGCGCTCAAGCCCGCAGACCGCAATGTCGAGGGCATCGTTGAAATGATGCTCGACGCTACGCGCCACTACGACCAGCCGCTCACTGACGAGAGGCTCTTTTCGTGGCACGCGTCCCTGTTTCCCACCGGGCGCAGCGGCATGACCAAGATCAGGGCAGGGGCCTGGCGTGACGACAGCACCGGCCCGATGGAGGTCGTCTCCGGTCCGGCCGGCAAAGAGCGCGTCCATTTCCAGGCACCACCGGCGAAACGGCTCGATAAAGAAATGCAGGGATTCCTGGACTGGTTCAGTGCCAACGCCGACATTGATCCTGTCCTGAAAGCTGGGGTGGCTCATCTCTGGTTTGTGACCATCCACCCGTTCGATGACGGCAACGGCCGCATTGCGCGCGCGATTGCCGACATGGCTCTCGCACGGTCTGAAAACAGTCCGCAACGCTTTTACAGCATGTCGGCGCAGATCCGGCAGGAGCGGGGGGCCTACTACGACATTCTTGAGGAAACGCAGAAGGGGACATTGGAGATTACGCCTTGGATGGAATGGTTCCTCGCCTGTCTGGGCCGTGCCATCGACGGGGCGCAAACCACGCTCAGCGCTGTCCTCGCCAAAGCGCGCTTCTGGGAGGCTATCGCCGGCGTCGCGATCAACGACCGGCAGCGCCTCGTGCTGAACCGCCTGCTAGATGGATTTGAGGGCAAGCTCACGACATCGAAATATGCGAAGCTCGCCAAGTGTTCGCAGGATACAGCCCTGCGTGACATCCTGCCTCTCGTCGAACGCGGCATTCTCGTCCGCAACCCCGAAGGCGGGCGCAGCACGAGCTATGCGCTTGCCATGGTCGCACCAAACGTGGGTTCATAACACGATGACAGAACAAGAACTGACCGAAGCTGTCCACCAACTGATCCTCGAAAGCGCGCCCGAACGCCGCGACGAGTTGGAGAATCTTTGGAACAAATACTCTCCTACCTTCGCGCGCGCCTCTGACGAGGCGGGATTCAAGATGGAAGGCGGCCCCTGGGGGTTAGTTCTTTTCACACCGCGTACGACGGGCCAAATATGGATTTTAGGCTTTGCGGCGTGGAGAGCTTTTGAAGCCTACTGCCCCTATGTGTTCCTGCGCATCCCGATCGCGCCTTCCGCGATGTCGGACGATCAAAACCAGGTCAAGGCCGAGAAAGCGCTAAGTGACGATCTCCGAAAGGTGAGGGAGCTCAAGGAAATCCAAAATCTGGAAGAGTTCACGTGGCCTTCGGATATGCCAGAGCCCGGACCGGCTCTGCCAGCTACCACGAGAGAGCGAGCCATCGTTGACCTAATAAAAATCGCGACCGCGTTCACCTTCTTGCATGAAGTAAGGCACGCAATGTTCATCGGCGATGGCAATTCTCCAAGCAAGCTCGATGAGGAGCAGGAATGCGACCGATTCGCTCGGGACTTTTTGTTGGAGAAGGTTTCAGAATATTGCGCCAGCACACACTACGATCAGGAGGGTGTGTTGAAAAAGCGACTGATGGGAATCATCCTCGGGGCGTTTGTAATCTTGGAGATTACGCCGGGCGAAAAACGGCGCGGTACAGATGAGCACCCGCCAGTCGCAGCACGGTTCCGGAGTTTGATTCAGGAGGAAAACTACAAGGCGGGCGAGCATGTGTGGATCTATGTATGTTCCTTGATGCTCGGAACGCTTCGGGAAGAAGGGAAACTACCTCCGGTCATTCCATTTCGTGCCTCGCAGGACTTATTTGATCAGTTGGTAGCACTGCTTTAGTCTGGGCTTTATGGGCAAAATCTGTAACTGCAAGGAGCAACTATGACACTCCGTCCGGGAGAGGTGCCGGGTCGTGGCATCGCCGTCTTTCCGTTCCTCAAGACCAGTGAACCCGTCCGCCTGGGCAACTTCACTTTTCGATCAACCGACGACACCGCGGATCTGAGCGAAGAGGATTCCGCTCACGTCCGGGAGATAGCGGAAATGCTGTTCCTGCAGGACGATCTCCGCATCCGGTCTGCCGCGTACGCGATGTTACCGGCGCTCGATCTCGATAAGGCCGAGCCGTACCTTCGGGAGTTGGAGCACCTCCAGGCGATTGTCGCGTATTGCTACAGTGCTCCCCATCCAACGTTCGGCGATCCGTTTTTACATTTCGAGCAGGCAAGTCTTGCGATCTTCAGTCCAGAGCCGGTAACCATTTTCCTGGTTCGGCCCGAGCATCATGTTGAGGCATCCGCCCCGAATTCGGGTGTTGGGGAGCAATGGAACAGAAAGTGCGGTTAAGCAGGTTGTGTCTGTAGCAGTCGGTAAACAGTCGCGGTATGAACATTGAATGTCTTTGCGACCTCGGGAACCGGGTTGCCTTCTCCCAGAAGACGTAGAACCAGTTGCTGCTGGTCTACGTTCAGTTTACAGGGACGTCCAAAACGGACGCCTCTCTTCATGGGAGCCTCCCGACCAGCCGTTGTACGTTCCCTGATGAGATCCCTCTCAAATTCGGCAATGCCGGCGAACACGGTCATATTCATTTTGCCCGCATGTGTTGTCGTATCGTCCCAGGGCTCAGAAAGCGACAGAAACCGGACACCAGCGTCACGAAGCATTTCCATCGTTGCCAGGAGGTCTCGTGTCGAACGCGCCAGACGATCCAATTTCCAGACAACAAGAGTGTCCCCTTTCCGCAGGTGGTCGAGCATGCGTTGAGACTCCGGCCGTTGCCGGTTCACCCCTGAAACCTTCTCCTGGAAAATGATTTCGCAACCTGCTTTTCTCAGGGCCTGCAGTTGAAGGTCCAGGTTCTTCTCCAACGTAGAGACTCGTGCGTATCCTATCTTCATGGTGTGCCTCGTCGTGAAAGTCCTTGCAAAAGGGTATACTTTTGCGACATGCTTTTGCAAGCGAGAATTCCCAATAAAATCAGTTTCTCGTCATGTCTTGCAGAAGTTACAACTTTTGCAACTCCCCGGGAAAGGCGAGCCTCTCCCGAAGCTTACGAAAAGGGTTCCATGTCGGTCGGGTTTCTTTCAGATAACCAACGCCGCCGCTACGGCCGTTTCCACGGAGAACCGACCCAAGAGGATCTCGCCTGCTACTTTCACCTTGATGACAACGACCGGAACCTCATCGAGTTACGACGCGGGGATCACAACCGACTGGGATATGCGGTACAGCTCTGTACTGTCCGTTACCTCGGTACATTCCGGGAGGACTTGACGGAAACCCCCTCCACCGTTGTTGCGGTTCTGGCTCGGCAGCTCAGTTTGAAACAAGAACAATTCGCTGATTATTGCGCAGGCAGATACCGGTGGGATCACGCCAGAGAGATCCGCAAACATTATGGGTATTGCGAGTTTTCCGATCCGTCGTCCCAGTTTCGTCTCAACCGGTGGCTTTATGCCTTGTGCTGGACCGGCACAGAGCGGCCGGGCATGCTGTTTGATAGAGCCACCACATGGCTCATTGTTCATAGGGTCCTCTTGCCGGGAGTCACCGTTCTGGAGCGGCATGTCGCACGAATCCGGGCGCGGGTGCAGGAGCGTTTGTGGCTATCGCTGATCCGTGATGTCTCGCCGGCGACGAAGCAAAAACTGGACGCGCTTCTCGCCGTCCCGGACAATGGTCATCAATCGTTTCTGGACCGTTTGCGAAAAGGCCCCTTCCGGCGCAGCGCCCCCGAGCTTGTGCGGGCATTGAAGCGGCTCGAAGACGTACGGAGCCTTGGAATCGACATCGGGGTTTCCCATCGTATTCCACCAGGGCGCATTCAGGCGCTGGCGCGCTTCGCCGCAACAGCAAAGGCGAGCGCGATTGAGCGCCAGCCGGAAACCCGCCGTCTCGCTACCCTGGTAGCCTTCACGCTAACGTTGGAAGCCACAGTGCTGGATGACGCTCTTGACCTTTTGGACATTCTCATCACCGATATTTTCTCGAATGCAACAAAAGCGGGCGAGAAGGCCCGGCTAAGGACCATCAGGGATTTCGACACTGCTGCAGCGCAACTGGGCCAGGCATGCCAAGTGATTCTCGACCCCGCTATAGGCGATACCGGGCTTCGGATGGCGATATTCAAGACCATATCGCGCGAAGATCTGGAAACTGCTCTCCGTCAAGTCGACACACTCGCACGGCCATCCGACAACGCGTACTATCAGGAACTCACGCAAAGTTGGAGCAGGGTTCAACGGTTTCTCCCGCATGTTTTGAGGGCGATACATTTCGGATCTACACCCGCAGGTGACGCGATTGCGCAGGCGCTGCGAGATCTCGTCGAACAGGATGGCCCCCGCATGAAGACCGGAGAGGTTCACCGCGAGGTCGTTACCCGAGGGTGGCGCCGATCTGTATTCAACCAAGACGGCGCCATTGACCGAAAAGCTTATGTGTTTTGCTGCCTTGATTGCCTCCGTTCAGCCCTGCGACGGCGCGATCTCTTCGTTGCCCCGAGTATCCGGTATGCGGATGCCCGTATTGGACTTCTCAGCGGTGCTGCCTGGGATGCAGCGCGCTCCACCATCTCGCGCTCACTCGGTCACTCCCTTTCGGCAGAAGAAACAATTGCCGCATTGGCCCAGGAACTGGATCAGGCGTATCGCACAGTCACAGCCAACCTGCCCGGGAATCCGGCTGCCCGGGTCGAGACGTCTGACGGCAAGGATGACCTCGTTCTGACCGGCCTTGACAAGCTGGAAGATCCGGCAAGCCTGGTTCGCCTTCGCGAGGCCGTGAACGCCCGCCTGCCGCGGGTGGAACTGCCGGAAATCCTGCTTGAGATTGCCACCCGCACGGATTTTACATCGAAATTCACGCACGTAAGTGAACGTGAATCGAGAGTAGGCGATCTACCGGTCAGCCTATGTGCCGTTCTTATAGCCGAAGCTTGCAACATCGGTCTGGAACCGTTAGTACGTAACGATATTCCCGCATTACGGCGGTCCCGGCTGTCGTGGGTAAATCAAAACTTTATTCGCAGCGAAACCCTGACCGAGGCGAACGCCTGCCTGGTGGCCGCACAGAACAGCATTCCGCTTGTACAGACATGGGGTGGCGGTGAGGTGGCGTCGGCTGACGGGCTGCGCTTTGTCGTTCCTGTTCGGACGCTGCACGCTGGACCGAACCCCAAGTACTTCGGCTACGAACGGGGTGTGACTTACTACAATCTTGTCTCGAACCAGTTCACCGGTTTAAATGCTGTTGTTCCCGGAACCCTGCGTGACAGCCTCTTTCTTTTAGCCATCGTCCTGGAACAGCAAACAGAACTGGATCCCACAGAGATTATGACCGACACCGGCGCCTACACCGATGTAGTTTTCGGTTTGTTCTGGCTTTTGGGGTACCGGTTCAGCCCTCGAATCGCCGATATCGGCGATTCCCGGTACTGGAGAGTTGATCCATCGGCGGACTACGGTTGCCTTAATGGTGTTGCGCGGCATCGCGTCAATACAGGTCTCATCAAGGACAACTGGGACGACCTGCTTCGTCTGGCCGGCTCCCTGAGTTTAGGTGTGGTCCAGGCAACCTCGATCATGAGGACCCTTCGGGTTGGTGAGCGACCAACAAGGCTCGCCCAGGCGGTCGGCGAACTCGGGCGCATTGACAAGACTATTCACAGCCTTACCTATATAGATGACGAGTCCAAGCGGCGACGTACACTCACTCAACTGAATCGCCAGGAGGACCGTCACAAACTAGCGCGAGCGGTTTTTCACGGAAAGCGGGGAGAACTGCGGCAGCGGTATCGGGAGGGGCAGGAAGATCAACTTGGCACCCTTGGTCTTGTAGTGAACATTATCGTCCTCTGGAACACACTATATATAGATGCGGCTCTCGAACAGCTCCAAGCCGAGGGTTTTCCAGTGCAGCCGGAAGATGTTGCCCGGCTGTCACCGCTGGTTTTCGAGCACATCAATCTGCTGGGCAGGTACGCCTTTTCGGTACCGGAGGCCGTCCTACGTGGAGAACTGCGACCGCTGCGGAA
>JBEKXG010000162.1:0-11136 GCA_049512295.1 Syntrophobacteraceae bacterium | reverse complement strand
GTCTCAATGACCTATCACTTGCATCTTCGATTAGATAATCGTATGGTTTTTGGGAGCTCTGGGGATGTTCCAGGGGGTTTCGAGCAGAATCCAAGCCGAAAATGCGGTTCGGATGCATAGCACACAACTTGATGCGTTATTCCGGTTTGGATGGACCGACGTCCTTTTGTACGGTAACCATTCTCGAACTCTCAGGGATATGGCTCGAAAGATATAATCGGATTTGGAGGCGCCCTATGCACGATTGCTCCAGGCTCGGGAGACTGGTCTACCTCGTGACAGCCCTTTTCATCGCGGCCGGCGTATTTGGCTGTGCAACCACGCAAAGCACCGCCCCCACCGGTCAGTCCGCCCAGGCGGCGGCTCAGGCAGAAAAGACGGTGGCGCCCGGACAGGTCCAGCGTCCGGTGTATCAGGGCCCTGTCATGTTCCCCTACTATCCTCCGCCCGACAGGATCGATTTGTGCGGGGAGCACGTCCCCCTGGAATACCAGGAAGTCCTGGAGCGATTCGATAAAGAGTTCACTCTCGTCGTGTACAACCATGCGCAGGTTTACCGGTGGTTAAAACGCAAGGAGCGCTATTCCCCGTGGATTGAGGAACGCCTCCGGCGCCTCAACCTGCCCGAAGACCTGAAGTATGTCGCCATTGCGGAAAGCGACCCCCTGCCAAACGCCCTGCAGCAGAGGAATTCGGTAGACAAGCGCTATGACTTCGAGGGCTCCGCCGACAGCGCTTTCCTGTATTTGGGGGATCTTTACCGCAACTACAAGAGCTGGTCTCTCGCCATAGCGGCTTACAACTGCGGCGAGAAACGCATCATGGACGAATCCCGCGCCCAGGGCGTGAGGGATTATTACCACATGATGCTGCCGCAGGAGACTGAGCGCTACGTTTTCAGGATTTTGGCGATCAAGGCGGTCCTGAGCGACCCGACGCGCTACGGTTATGAACTGCCCAAAGGCGCCGGATACCCCTAGTACCATGTAACAGCTATATTTTCGGGTATAGACGCTTTAGCCTGATCCGGGCGTCTGCTGTCGTAAACTGCCACACAATTTTTCTTGCGCTGTTTGTACGGTCTCTTTGCCATGCAGCCACCTCGGTTTGCATGGTCGCCATATCCGGATTCCGGCGATCTAGGCACTGCCCTTTGAGGACACTGAGTTCTATTTCCGCCATGTTGAGCCAGCTTCCATGCTTTGGTGTGTAATGGATTTCAAGCCGTTCCGCCAAGCGTCTGGCCTCTTCGGGCTCGAATGTTTCATAGAGCGAGGCAACATTGTGAGTATTCAGATTGTCCATGACCAGCCGTACTTTGATTGCGTCAGGATAGCGTTCATCAAGCATTCGCTTGATCTGCAGCGCCCAGTCCTTTCTGGTGCGACGTTCTGTCACAGTCACATGTCGCTTGCCGGCCAACGGTTCCACATCAATGAAAATTTCTGCTACGCCATTTCTGACGTATTCATCGTCAATGCGCTCAGGCTGTCCCGGTTTGCATGGTATTGGTCCGCGAACCTCGCCGATCATTTGTTTACAAGACTCGTCCATGCACACCAGCGGATAATCAGGGTCGTAGGGCAGGTGATAGACTTCCAAAACATCCTCCATCGCCGCTACAAATGCTGCGCTCCCTTCTGGCGGGATTTTCCAGTACTTGCTGAGGTGAGGTTTAAGTTCGTTTTTTTTAAAACCCGCTGTACGGTCATGTGCGATACCGATGGTGCCAAGTTGAGTTCAACGGCTTTGTCGGCAAGGAGCCTGACTGTCCATCGCAGGTGCCCCTCCGGCGCATCTGAACAAGCCAAGGAGATCAGCCTTGCTTCAAATGCGCCGTCAAAGATGACCTCCCTTGGCGCCTTTTCCCGTGGTTTGCGCTCTAAAGCGGCTTCGAGCCCATCCTCTACAAAGCGCTTTTTGAGGTGCTCAATTGTCCGGCCGGTTATACCCAGCGCTTCAGCCACATCCGGAACAGTCCATGCTGGACCATGCGGACCAGCATCACAAAGTAATAATGCACGGGCATGGATAAATCTTCTGGCGTGGGTCTTCCCTCGTCTTGTTAAAGCCTCGAGATCATCACGCTACTGCCCGGTCAGTGTAACGCGATACCGTGACGACATGGTGGCCTCCTGATTGAGTAACCACCAGTATATCGCATATAAATCACAAACGAAATATTAAACATTACATGGTACTAGGAGCTTTTGCCCCAGCGCTCCTTTAATCCAGTGTAGAAATCCTGGCCCTCAGGGCCAGGTCAGAGGCACGCGGCTCTGCTTTGGCCCCGGATAGTCCGATTCAAGAGGTTTCTTTACTTTATTTGTTCACTTTTTCAACCGCTTGATCAATCTTCTTCCCTGCCTTTTCGGCTGGCCCCTGCTGACAACCGGCCAATCCGAGAACGAAAGCTAATAAAAGGACGATAAAACAACCTCTATGTAACAGACTCATTTTCAATCTCCTCTCGCGGCAGGATTTTGCCCCATAAGATCAGGCAGCCATACGTTATGGTTTGGATTGATCAAGATGTGTGCCGAGGAGACAGATGATACCACTCATCCCATATTATGATTGTATAACATAAGCTTAAGGCTATGCCGGCCTATAGCGGCAATAAAATAGGTGTTGCATGCAACAGAAGCGTTGTGTTGCACGATTTCTGTGTCACGTGCAACACTTCAAGATCGGGGGTATCTTCGGTAAAGTTGATTCGGAGATGCTGCTTAAGCTGTACTTTGGTTCTTTGAATCGCGGTTGCAAGTTGGCAGTTGTGGAGATAATGGTGCGCTCAAAGGGTGTGAAAATACGATCGACATAGTGTTCTTCAAAGCCGATGCCGTTATGTTCAGCTAAAATGTCATAATATTGATTACCTGCACGTATTCCGTTTCGTTCGGGGTCATACGATGTATCGATGATATTATCGCTATTCTTGAGCCGTATCCTTTGCTCGCCACGTCTCCACTTCCATGAATATACGTTGAACCTTTGGGTAGACGCGTTTTATCTCCATGTCCAACCCGGCGATGGTGTCCTCAATCTCCGTCGCTAAAATGGGGTCCACAAAATCGACGCTGATATTCACGAGAATAAAATCAGGGCCCATGTGCATAGTCAGTACTTCATTAACATGCTTGATGTTTTTACGCGAATATGCAATTTCCCTTATTCCCTGGACGACCTCTTTACTGGCACTTTCTCCGATCAAAAGACTTTTTGTTTCGAAAGCGAGAAATATGGCCGTTCCACCCAGTATCAGCCCGATGACGATGGCGGCTGAGCCATCAAAGTAGTGGCTTCCGGTAATTTGGCTGAGAAAGATCCCCAGAAAGGCAACTATAAGACCAATAATCGCAGCGGAATCCTCCAAAAGCACGACAAAAATGGATGGATCTTTACCTCTATGAACGGCCCTAATGTAACTCCACGTGCCTTTTGATTTTGAGAATTCCCTCAGAGCAATATACCAGCTAGTCCCTTCGAATATCATGGCCAGGCCGACAACGCTATAGTTGATGTAAAAGTTCTTTGCAGGCGTAGGAGCGATGAGATGATCTATTCCCTTGAAAATTGAAAGCCCCGCGCCGCCTGCAAAGAGTAAAATAGCAACGACAAAGCTCCAGAAGTAAATCTCCTTACCATGGCCGAAAGGAAATTCTTCATTAGCCGGCATCTTTGCCCGCTGTAATCCGTGCAGCAGAAGAACCTCATTACCCGTATCGACAACAGAATGGATCGCTTCCGACATCATGGCCGAACTCCCGGTCATGAGGGCCGCAATGGACTTTGTTATCGCGATGAGAAAATTTCCGACCAGCGCGGCATAGATAACTTTGCGGGAAGAGTTCAACTTTCACCCCAACTCAAATGAGCTTCTGATTTTGATAAAGACGATGATGGATTCGGCGACGCCATTTGGGATGCCCTCCGGAAGCCGTTCCTGCCTCATAGGAGGAACATTCCCACTGCGGCCCCGGACATGAGAAGGGCCGTAATGATCAGCAACAAGTTCGAAAGCTTGCCGCTTGTCCGCTCGCCCAGTATTTTTTTGTTGTTGCCGATCAGGAAGATAATCACCAGCAGTGGTACGGCTACAACACCGTTGATGACTGCCGAATAGTAAAGTGCCGCCACGGGATCGACCCCAACGAACACCAGCCCCAGCCCGACCATGGTTGCCAGTATTATCGTTATATAGAAGGCTTTGGCCTGATGGAACTTTTTGTCCAGACCTTGCTTCCACCCGAACACCTCTGATAGCGCGTATGCAGCGCTCCCAGCCAGCACAGGGATCGCCAGGAGCCCTATTCCCACGATGCCTAGGGTGAACAGGAGGTATGCCGCATCGCCGGCGAGAGGACGCAGAACCTGGGCAATGCCGGCCAGGTCGAGTTGCCCTACGTTCTTTGCGCCTGCCTTGTTAATGGTCGAGGCTGTTGATACGATGATAAAGAACATGATCAGTTCGGAGTAGAACATGCCGACATTTGTGTCTATCTGCATGTCACCCATAGCCCGCCTGCCCAGGAAAAACATGCGGGGGTGCTTTATCTTCGTGTCGTGCGAGGTGATCGAACCGGAGGCTATCTTCTCTTCGACCTCCAAGTTGGCCTGCCAGAAGAACATATAAGGAGAGATGGTGGTTCCCAGGATTGCGACCAACATCGTGATGTAGCCCGCATCCAGCGTAATTGCCGGCACAACCAACGACTTGAGCGCCGCTCCCCAATTCACGTGCGAAAGAAATGCCACTATTACGTATGAGAACAGCACAAGTGCCACCCATTTCAAGTATTTCACATAGGTTTTGTACGACAGGAACACCAGCAGGATGAGAGTGAGCGCTACAAGGAGTATGGCGGACACGGCCGTGAGCACAATCGGAAAGACCAGGTGAATGGAAGCCGCCATAGCTTCGATATCCGCCCCAATATTGAGGGTATTGGCGGCAACCAGCAGGAACGCCACCACATACAACACCCCACGGGGATAATTGTGTTTTATGATTGCGGCCAGACCGTGCCCTGTCACCAGCCCGATGCGGGCACATACTTCCTGTACGGCTGCCGACAGCGGATAGGTTGCGAGGCTTGCCCAAACCGTCTGATATCCGAACTGCGCGCCCGCCACGGAATAGGTGCCAATGCCTGAAGGATCATCATCTGACGCCCCTGTAATCACGCCGGGTCCGAGCACTGACAGTATGTGCTTGATCCGGCTTTCTTTTCCGCCCGGTTTATGCGCTTTATGGGATCTGCGTGGGCCAGGCTTACCAGGAGTTGGGGCGTTGCTGCGCTTCGAGGCCTTCTTGGACTTGCTGCTAGCTGCTTTGGTTGCAGTATCATTGCGTGAGCGTGGCGGGGACATGGGCACGGTTCTCCTTCAGTGCGCGGCGCAAGCTGGACGTAGCTGTGGTAATGATTGCTTACCCCGCTTTGCTCCGGGCACTGTCTTCGCGGCTCAGTTGGTATCGTTTCGGGGCTTTGAACAAGGGTTTGTCTTGATCTCAACGTCGGCTTTCGCAGGCCCGGAATTCTGTCTCATCGCTGCTTTAAAAGGCTACGATGAGACAGAATTCCTCCCTTCCTCAATCCGTCAAATCTGTCTCATAGGCGCTGACGGCGGACAGATCAGGGGCTGTCAAATACCTCTACCTCGGCGACCCATTACCAGCCAAAACACGACGGCAATGATTAGCACCAGACCAAGAACGCCGCCAAGCCCGGCCCCGCCATAGAGGCCATAGCCATAATAGCCACCCCCGCCGCCTAACAATAGAACCAGTAAAACGATAAGTAAAATTGTTCCCATTTTCCATCTCCTTTTCGTTCGTTTCACTTGCCTGACCGCATACTCTGCCCTCTCAAAAAAACATGTCATTACTCGCTTCTCGCACCTCAATCAGCCTGTGGTCCCTTGCCGAAGGTGGAACAATAGCAGAGAAGCAGCATGGGAGCCAAAATGAGCAATGCTGAATTATTCTTAAGCAAATTTTAGGCCTGCCGGATCGAAAGCATCCCATTTAAACTTTAGCTTGAAAATTAAGACACTTACGGTATGGAAAAGCCATCAACAGGTGTGAACTTGAATCGAAGGAGTGTTGCATGCAACAGAAACGTTGCATGACCTCTAATGTCATGTGCAACACCTCAATATCGGGAGTATCTTTAGTGAGGCAAATCGGAGATATTGCTTAAGCCGGACTTTGGTTCGCTGAATCGCTGTTGCAAGTTGAAGGGTGAGGTAACCGTGCGTTTTTGGAAAAAAAGTGTGTTGCCCCAAGACGCACTAAAATTCCAGCTCTCCTATATCTTGATTCGATGGTATCCTGCGCACCTCTTCTGAGATGCAGATCATATTTTGAACAAGGTAATCGATAGAAGGAACCTTTCCATGGCTTATTTTTAGAAAGTGATCCAAGGCATTAAGCGAAGCAGCAAATATTATCGTGTCTCCGAAGGCAACACTTTCCCGCCGCCGGGCGCCAGGCTGAAAGGTCCGATGAACCTCCGATTATTTGACCGATCGGTTATGGCGAATAATACGAAGTCGCATTCAAACGCTCACTGCGTTGGCTTCGTCGTCGGCTCCTCGACGTACTATGGTGTACGCCTGCGTCGCCTCCTTCTCGCCGCCTTATGATCATTTTGAATGCAACTCCGCATAAGACATTCAAAGGCGCCACGGAAATCGACTTCCAGCGATTTGCGAAAGAGTTGCGCCGTCAAATTGCCATCATTTCCAAAGGCGCCACAACCCCAAGCGCCGAGTACAAGTCCCTTATGGCCATGCCTCTCCGCAACGCAATAGTTCACAGCGGAGGCGCAGAGGGCGCGGAGAATAACCGGATCAGGCCCCCCGGATCGTTGTCCGGGGACCCCATTGGCAGGCTCTCGCGGAGCGTGGAGATTCAGGGAAGCACAAACTTGGATATCTTTAACTACCATAGACCCCAAGAGTGCCTCCTCTGCACTCTCAGGTAGATATTTATCTTAAAGTAGCCGTCCGATCCGGCCGATAGCTCTGTCAGGACCTTAACTTAGGAGCAGGCCATGAACATCGTGATAGGCGAGACGGTTAGAATCGGCCCCGCGGCCCAATACCGGCCGGACGGCGAACCGGTTTCGGTGGAGGCAAGGCTTTTGGAAATCAGGGACAGAAGGGAAACCACCGGTCCGGGCAGCGCGTCTTCCGGCCGCGTCATTACGCTTCTCGTTCCCGAAGGGCAAAAGATTCCCCGCGGCGTCGAGTCCGGGGACTACCGCATCTACCTCAAATTCATCCATCGCCGTCAGGCCAGATTCTAGTTGGAGCATGGCGATGACGGGTGGTTCAGGCGCCGCCGTGCTCGTGTGAACGCTGCGGCCCGATCCCTGCCCGTGACAGGCGGCGGCCTGAGATAATCCCGCCTCGCTCCTCCCTGCTTATATGAAGCCGTATTCAAACGCTCACTGTGTTGGCTCCGTCGTCGGCTCCTCGACGTACTATGTGGTGTACGCCTCCGTCGCCTCCTCGTTAGATAGACTTGCTTACTACACTCAAGTGTGCGAGGCTCGCGTACCTACCGGGAAAATAATTTGTTTGTAGCGTGAGAAAAGATTACCAAAAGCCCACAGTCTTTATCAACGCCCCATGTTGCGATTTCGCCCACACGGCATATCACCTAAGGCGCAAAAGCCCGCCTTGAAGCAAGGCGAAAGCTCCGCACGTTAGAAGCTAACGTGCGGAGCTTTCGCGACCCTTAGTATGCGTAAATCCCGCAGGGCGCGAGACGTCCCGCTACGCATGTCTAACAATCGCGGTGGGCTTCTGCGGGACGCCTCCTCGCCGCCTTTTGATCATTTTGAACGTAACTCCTGCTTACTCCCTCACAAATGAATTTCTTGAATTTTCCGGATTAGAATGTATTGTGTGCGCGTGTGTTGGGACTAAACGGCAACCGGTGTCCATCCGCAAACACCGGATGCAAACTGACCGGATAGACAGGATCCCTTATGACCGTCGAACGAATTGGCACTGTAGCAAGGACCACCAAAGAAACTCAAATTTCCGCCGAGATTGCCCTCGATGGAACCGGCAGGGCGGAGCTGAATACGGGGGTCCCATTTCTTGACCACATGCTGACGCTTTTTGCCGTCCACGGGCTCTTCGACCTGAAGATCACGGCTACCGGCGACCTGGAAGTCGACGCTCACCATACGGTCGAAGACATCGGCATCTGTCTGGGCCTGGCGCTCTCAAAAGCCCTGGGCGACCGGGCGGCTATCACCCGCTACGGTCATTTCACGGTCCCAATGGACGAGGCGCTGGCTGCGGTCAGCCTGGACCTGTCGAACCGTCCGTTCCTGGTATATGATACGCCGCCGATGTCCGACCGGACCGGAGAATTTGAAACCGGCCTTGCGCCCGAGTTCTTCAGGGCTTTTTGTCAAAATGGAGGAGTAACCCTGCACATCCGGGTTTTGTATGGCAGCAACACTCATCATATGCTCGAGGCGGCCTTCAAAGCATTTGCCCGCGCGCTGAGCATGGCCGTATCGTTCGATCCCCGCCGGAGCGGAATACCTTCATCCAAAGGGGCTCTCTAGGACGGAGGACGGAAGACGGAGGGGTGAGCAGCCGGGATCGGCACTCAAACCTTCGCCGCCGCCGGGAGAAAATTGTCCCAAGGAATAGAGTATGGAGTGCTCCAGGGCGGCAGGCTCAAATCCCGCCTCGAGCTGAACCTCGACGGCGGACATCATGGCTGCGGCCCCACCGCCGGCCCCCGCCGCCAAGCAGCAGCCCATTCTCCTGCTATTAACTGCACCGCAATAAGATATATAGTCGCAAACCCGTAGCAGATGGCGGTCCCGGCATAGATGCCCGACATCGGATAGAAGACCCGGAGCGCAAGCGTATAGACAATGACTGAGCCGAGTCCTCTGGGGACATTTTTCAAAAATGCACGGGCATGTTCGGGAGCGTATGTGAAGTGGATTATCATGACGGCGGGCAGCATCGTCATGGGGAAAGCGGCGAAAAGGCCCGCCCAGGCCGCCCCGACCATACCTGCAACCGATGTGACGGCGAGGATGACGGCGCCTGCGAAAACCCCTCTGAGCGCGATAGCTTTCAGTCCGACACCCGTCCTGTTTTCAATTCGGACGTTTTCAACTCCTCGGAACATATGAATGAAAAACAGTATTGAGATGGTCGGCAGCAGAGCGGCTATATAGATGTTTAATTTTAGAAAACTCAGGAGGGAGGCGGCCGCAAAGAATCCGGCCAGCCCTCCAAGAGTGGAGATGAGCACTTGGGCGTGTTTGTTCTGATTTTTGGCCAATAGGGACGCCCTGCAATAGCCATAGGCGGAAAACTGGGTGGCAATCAGTCCCACCGAAGTATACAGAGCGCTCTCCGAGGCAAATTGCGGGCTGACGTCGTGCCCGACAAAAAACAGGGTGATCGCCGCCCCGAGGGGATATCCGCACAGAACGCCCGCGAATCGTGGACTGACCAGTTCGGCGAAAATACTAAGGATCACCACCATGGAAATGGCGATTCCCATCTTGCAAAACACAACTGCCGTAAAGATCTCACCTATAACGTGCACTTGCCATCCCGTTTCATTGCGGTAAAGAAGCTCGCGGCCTGGTTGGGCTCAGCACCGAATTAGCGCGGAGGGCGCTTCTGTTCAGGATCCCGATTTCTCGGGTCCTGCCGGGACGCCCTCCCCCAACGGCGGGGCTCCCTGCGGCGGTTTTTCTCCCTCGATCTGGTAGACAGCCTGGGTCGGGTAGGCCATCTCGATTCCCTCCTCCCGAAACCGCCGCATGATCTCCAGGCAGTTTTTCTGAACCCAGTCCTGGAATTTCCAGGAATCCGGCGGGAAATACCATGCGTAAATCGAGATGTTCAGGCTCCAGTCCTTGAAGCCGTTAAAGTGGACCCTGGGGGGGTAATCGGTGTTCATGCCCTCGTGCTCGTTGAGGATTTCCTCCACAATTCGAACCGCTCTTTCCACCTTCCCGGGCGCAGTTTCACATGTCAGCCCCAAGTCCATATTCCACCGCAGGTAGGACTGCCTGGCTATGTTTTCCAGGGTCGAGCTGATAATTTTTTCGTTTGGAATCGAGATCAGGTTCCCGGTGAGAGTCCGTAGCCTGGTGCTGCGGACCCCGACCCCTTCGACGACCCCGTCGTGTTTATCGATGACGATTCTGTCGCCGATACCAAAAGGCTTGTCCAGCAGGATCGTGAGGCTGCCCAGGAAATTTGAGATCGAGTCTTTACCCGCAAGCGCGAAAGCGAGGCCTCCGATCCCGAGTGAAGCCACCAGCGCCCCCAGCTCGATTCCGGTCATGTTCTGGATAACCATCATGCCGCCCACAACCAGCACGAATACCCGCACTGTTTTGCTGACCAGCGGAACGAGTATGTCATGGATGCCGTCGTCAGTCGAGCTGACCCACTTCTTGATTTTAAAATCAATGGTAAAGATAAACCGGTAGATGAACCAGAAGAGCGCGATCGTGCCTCCGAGGTCGGCCGCCTTGGCCGCCGCCCTGTGAATAACGTTGAAGGCTCCGGGTCCCTCGACGTAGATCCAGACAGGAGACAAGGCCCAATAGACTCCGTAGACCCGGATGAAAAGCGTCAGAGGCCTGGACAGGGCCTCCAGGATCAGATATCCCCATCCGGATTCCTGCCTTTGAGAACCTTTTTCTATCCTCAGGGAAATGACACGCCGTATCGCGCGCTCAGTTGCGAACACCAGCAGAATCAATCCCAGGCAGACGATCAGCTTCAGCCAGGAAACCTCCCCGAAAGCCCTGGCGTTTATCCACCTGCCAAACTTAACGGAAGCCCCTGCGGTGACGGCATCTATTTTCTTCCCAAGCGCTTTGCCCGCTTCGTCGACTTTTTCGGCGTCGACGGGGATGGTCTGTGCCGGGTTCGATGGCCCCGTCCCTTCCGGAGGCGTGGAGTGAGCTACCCCCGGCTGCTGCGCACCCTGTTCGGCGCCCGCGCCGGTATCTTGCGCCTGTGCCAGGGCAAGAGCGGCCGTTGTCACGGCAAAGCATATAGCAAGGAGCAAAAGGAGACGAGGTACAAGTCTTTTAAACGAAACCATTACAGATTCAATCC
>JBEKXG010000161.1:0-8859 GCA_049512295.1 Syntrophobacteraceae bacterium | reverse complement strand
GAAAAGGTCGTACTGCGCCTTCTCGACAAAGCAGGCCTCCAGCTCGACATGACCAAGCTCGGGTTCGAAGAAATCCAGTACAAAAATTTCCGGGAAGCCATCTATATGCCCTTCGGAATGGTGCTCGTTACCGGACCCACGGGAAGCGGCAAGACTACGACTCTTTACAGTGCGCTCTCAGAGCTCAACAAAGTCAGCCACAACATTTCGACAGCCGAAGACCCCATTGAATACAATCTTACCGGGATCAACCAGGTGCAGGTGCACGAAGCTATCGGGCTGACCTTCGCCGCCGCCCTGCGCTCATTTTTGCGTCAGGACCCTGATATCATCATGGTCGGTGAGGTCAGGGACTTCGAGACGGCGGAAATCGCCGTGAAAGCGGCCCTCACCGGACACCTCGTGCTGAGCACCCTCCACACCAACGATGCCCCCAGCACAATAAACCGGCTACTCAATATGGGGGTCGAAGCCTTTCTGGTTGCCTCCGCCGTGAACCTTGTCATCGCCCAGAGGCTCGTTCGCCGAGTATGCAACGAGTGCAAATTCGTCGAACATGTCGAGCCTGAGACATTGCTTGACCTGGGGGTTTTGGAAGAGGAACTGGGCACCTTTGTATGCTATCGCGGGAAGGGATGCGCGGTTTGCAACGATACGGGATACCGGGGCCGCATTGCGCTATACGAGGTGATGCCCTTGCACGATCAGATACGCGAACTCGTGCTGATGGGAGCCTCGGCTGCCGAGATAAAGAAGGAATCCATCCGCCTTGGGATGACCACGCTCAGACGCAGCGGGATAAATAAGCTGAAGGAGGGGATTACCTCCGTCGAGGAGGTGATACGGTCGTCGACCAAAGATTAGAAGGCGTCCCGCGAACGCCCGCCGCGATTGATAGACACGCCAAGCGTGACGCCTTACGCCCTGATGTGAACAGTTCTTTATCCGCTCAGTGTTCACTTCGGCCCGGCCGTGCTCAAGTCTGAAAGATTCGAGTGCCCGCCGCATGAAGGCGCCGGGATAATTGAGAGCCGGCGTCCCAACAGATGCGATTATGGACCAAAACTTGCAATCACAGCCATTGTTACCCCTCCTTTAATACTATCTTGACACGACAGGAGAGCGACATGGCGGTTTATGTATGGGCTGGTTTAGATCGCGCCGGGAAAAAACAAAAAGGAGAAATAGAGGCCGACAATCTGCCTTTGGCGCGCCAGATGGTAGTGCGAAAGGGGATAACCATAAAGGCCCTGCGACTCAAACCCAAGGCCTTGGAGGACTATTTTCCGGCCATCGCCGGAAAGGTCAAGGACAAGGACAAAGTCATATTTGTCCGGCAGTTTTCGACGATGATAGACGCCGGCCTCCCGCTTGTCCAGTGTCTGGACATTCTCCAGGAACAGCAAAGCAACGCTAATTTCAAAAGAGTTATCCGACAGATCAAAAAGGATGTTGAGGAAGGCTCCACTTTGTCAGATGCGGTGAAAAAGCACCCGAAGGTCTTTGACAACCTGTTTCACAATCTTGTTGCCGCAGGCGAGATCGGCGGTATCCTCGACGTTATCCTCAGCAGGCTCGCCTCATACATCGAAAAAATGGCTAAACTGAAGAAAAAGGTAAAGGGCGCGCTCACCTACCCGGTTATTGTGGTCGCAATTGCCATAATAGTGGTAGCGGTCATTCTTATCTGGGTTATTCCGGTCTTTGCCCAGCTTTTCCGGGACGCGGGCGTAAAGCTGCCTGGAATGACGTCATTTGTCATGAACATGAGTGATTTTACAAAGCGCTACTTTCACTGGATGCTCCTGGGGCTTATCGTCCTGATCATTGGGCTCCGCCAGTTTCGCAAGACGCCCAGAGGACGAGACCTCTTTGATCGGCTGCTCCTGCGGGCGCCTGTTTTCGGGGTGCTAATCCGCAAGATCGCAGTGGCGCGCTTTACCCGGACTCTGGGTACGATGCTCTCGAGCGGTGTGCCGATTCTGGACGGGCTCGACGTGGTTGCCGCCACTGCAGGGAACTCCGTAGTGGAGAAAGCCATCCGGGAGGCACGACTCTCCATTTCCGAAGGCCGCCCGGTTGCAGAGCCCCTGGCTGAAACACGGGTGTTTCCGCCTATGGTGACCCAGATGATCTCGGTAGGCGAGGCCACCGGTGCTCTCGACACCATGCTTGGCAAGATAGCGGATTTTTATGACGATGAAGTCGACTCAGCCGTCGGAGCTTTGACATCGATGCTCGAGCCGATGCTCATCCTTTTTCTCGGCGTAACCATAGGCGGCCTCCTCGTGGCAATGTATCTGCCGATTTTCCAGTTGGCGGATGTGGTTGCGAGATAGAGGAGGAAATGGTTCCACTCACACCCAGGCAGGATGACAACCCGGATGACAGCCGATTCAGAGGGAGGCTTAAAAAGCTCCTCCTTTACCGGTTGATTCTGGCCGTTTTTTTCCTCATCCTTACGCTTGCCGTCCAAAGCGGCAGGAATGCCGACCTTCTTTCAGCCCCCTTGCATCCTCTTTATATCTTTTCGTGCGTCCTGTTTCTCTTCACTATTTTCGGAGCGCTAAGCCTCGAACGGCTCCGGCGCATCGTGCACTTCGCCCGTGTCCAGATACTTTTCGATCTGGGCGCGGTGACTGTGCTCGTCTATATGACGGGTGGAATTGAAAGCTCCTTTTCATACCTCTACATGCTCGTGATAATAAGTTCAGCCCTGCTGCTCTACCGACGGGGGAGCCTGCTGACCGCATCGGCATGCGCTCTGATTTACGGGCTTCTACTCGACCTTCAGTACTTTGGGTGGATTTCACCGCTTCAGCTCCTCTCGGGGACTGGGCAGGAGCATGACAGCGGGACCTATTTTTTTTGTATTCTCATGAATACGGCGGGCTTTTTACTGGTAGGCTTTCTTGCGGGATATCTCGCCGAGGAGATCCGAAGATCGAGCCGACGCGTTCGCGAGCGCGAAAAAGACCTGAGCGAGCTCTCCACCCTTCACAGAAGCATTGTCCAGAGCATGACCAGCGGTCTGCTGACCGTTGATCTAAAAGGGTGCATCATATTTTCCAACAACGCCGCACATGAGATTCTCGGAATAGAATCCGACAAAATTGCCGGACGCTCCGTGACGGAGATATTTCCCGCCGTTGACATCTTACAGCTTCCCCGAGGCGATGGACCCGGCAGCCGAAAATCGGCCGGTCGTATGGAGACCGCCTACACCCATCCAACGGGTATGCAAATCACCCTTGGCTACTCGGCTTCGAATCTCCAGAACGAGAGCGGAGAGACCTTCGGCTGGATAATCCTGTTCATAGACCTGACCAAGCTAAAGGCAATCGAGGAACATATACAGAGAATGGAGCGGCTGGTTCTGGCCGGAAGATTTGCCGCCGAAATCGCCCATGAGATTAAGAACCCGCTTGCCGCAATGAGCGGCGCCATGCAGATGCTTCAGGGCGAAATGGGACACAATGCGCTTCACAAAAAGCTCATGGGAATCGTACAGCGCGAAATCGGGCGGATAAACGAGCTTGTAACTGAATTTCTCTGGATGGCGAAAGGTTCGCCGAAATCGGCACAGGTCGAAGATGTGGCGCTGTGTTCCGCAATAGAGGAGATTATTGCTCTGCTAAAGGCGAAGCGCCAGGTAACGACATCTCATGCGATAAGGACACATTTCCAGGCCAGGCCATCGGTCGCAATCGATCCCCACCATCTCCACCGGGTGCTCTGGAACCTTTTAGTCAACGCTCTGGAAGCGATGCCGGAAGGGGGAGAGTTGTCGATACACGTCGACCGCCATGATCCGCTCGAAAACTCCGACCTGGCGGCTCGAATAGACATCTGCGATACGGGATGTGGAATTGCCGACGAGGCGCTGAAAAGGATTTTCGACCCCTTTTTCACCACCAAGACAAATGGAACGGGGCTTGGGTTGAGCATCGTCTATCAACTGGTGGAGAAGGCTGGTGGCCGCATAGAGGTAAGCAGGCCCGAGTCGGGGCACGGGGCGGTCTTTTCGCTTTTTTTCCCACCTAGTGCGTCTTTTTCACTTGCCAAATGAATTTGCGATGATTAAAAGCACTCATCATAGGTGAGTGCTAACAGGGCGGGCCCTAAGGGTTGGCCCTTGCCCAAAAATCATTTTAATCAAAGCGAAAGGAGTTGTTATGAACATCAGACCGCTCAACGATCGCGTCGTGGTCAAACGCATGGAAGAGGAACAAAAAACCGCTGGCGGGATCATCATTCCCGACACGGCAAAAGAAAAGCCAATCCAGGGAGAAGTCCTCGCGGCCGGAAACGGCAGGATCATGGAAAACGGTTCCAGAAGAGCGCTCGACGTCAAGAAGGGCGACCGCGTTCTTTTCGGCAAATACGCCGGCACCGAGATCACCATCGAGTCCCAGGAAGTGCTGATCATGCGCGAAGACGACATTCTTGCGATTATCGAATAAGTCTTTACTTCATTTGAAAACTCACCAGGAGGAACACTCTCATGGCAAAACAGTTGACGTATGACACCAAAGCGCGCGAGTTTCTGCTCAATGGCGTGAACGCGCTCGCAGACGCAGTAAAGGTTACTCTTGGCCCCAAGGGCCGTAATGTAGTCATCGAGAAGAGTTTCGGCGGCCCCACTGTAACCAAGGATGGCGTTACGGTAGCCAAGGAAATCGAACTCGAGGACAAGTTCGAAAACATGGGAGCACAGATGGTAAAGGAAGTCGCAAGCAAGACCAGCGACGTGGCCGGTGACGGGACAACCACTGCAACCATTCTGGCACAGTCCATCTACTACGAAGGCTCAAAGCTGGTAACCGCCGGCCATAACCCGATGGCGATCAAGCGCGGCATCGAAAAGGCGGTCCAGATCGTGGTCGCCGAACTGAAACAAATCAGCAAGCCCACCAAGGACCAGAAAGAGATCGCCCAGGTCGGCACCATTTCCGCCAATAACGACACCACCATCGGCAACATTATCGCCGAAGCCATGAACAAGGTGGGCAAAGAGGGCGTAATCACGGTAGAAGAAGCCAAGTCGATGGAAACAACCCTTGAGGTGGTCGAGGGGATGCAGTTTGACCGCGGATATATTTCCCCCTATTTCGTGACCGACCCCGAGAAGATGGCAGTGCTGCTCAACGAGCCGATGATTCTTGTGAACGAGAAAAAGATCAGCAGTATGAAGGATTTGCTGCCCGTTCTCGAGCAGATCGCAAAAATGGGCAAGCCGCTTCTGATTATCGCCGAAGACATTGAAGGCGAAGCGCTTGCCACCCTGGTGGTCAACAAGCTCCGAGGCACTCTCCAGGTCTGCGCGGTCAAGGCCCCGGGCTTCGGCGACAGGCGCAAGGCGATGCTCGAAGACATTGCCGTCCTCACAGGCGCACAGGTAATCAGCGAAGAGAAGGGCATCCGGCTCGAAAATGTTTCCTTGAACGATCTTGGCAGAGCCAAGACTATCCGAATCGACAAGGACAACACTACGATAGTAGACGGCGCCGGTGACCGTAAGACCCTCGAGGGCCGCGTGCGACAGATCCGCACGCAGATCGATGAAACGACCAGCGACTACGACCGTGAAAAGCTCCAGGAAAGGCTTGCCAAGCTGGTGGGCGGAGTTGCGGTTATAAGCGTAGGCGCCGCCACCGAAACTGAAATGAAGGAGAAAAAGGCCAGGGTTGAAGATGCTCTCAATGCTACGCGCGCCGCTGTGGAAGAAGGCATCGTTCCCGGCGGCGGTGTTGCCTACCTGCGCTGCCTGCCTGCACTGGAGAAAGTTGACTTTGGCGGCGACGAGCAGCTCGGTTTGAAGATAATCAAGCGTGCCCTCGAAGAACCTGCCCGCCAGATTGCTGCCAACGCCGGCGAAGAGGGTTCCGTAATCGTGCAGAGACTCAAGGAAAAATCCGGCGCCTTCGGCTTCAATGCAGAGACGGCTCAATTCGAAGACCTGATCGAAGCGGGCGTAATCGATCCCACCAAGGTAACCCGCACGGCGCTGCTTAACGCGGCCAGCGTCTCGGCCCTCATGCTGACCACCGAATGCATGGTAGCCGAGCTGCCGAAGGAAGAAAAGGCAGGCCCCGGCATGGGAGGCATGCCGCCCGGTGGAGGCATGTACTAGACAGTTTCCGGTGTTTCCGGATGGGCACAAGGCAGAATGGAGCGAGGAGCGGGCATGAAGCCGCTCCTTGCGCATTGCCCGTTGCTCCACGTAAGCCCCCGATCCCTGTCACGGGACGGGGGTTTTTTTTCACAGTTAAGACTTGCCCGGCGAAAATGAAATTGAGCAATTATCTGAAGGGTGGGATATAATGGACCGTCAGCAGGGATTTTCTCGGACCGAAGGGAGAGCTTGCCGGGTGAGAACTGCTTTTGAAAGAGAATTGGAACGGCTTCAGGATGAGCTGATCGATCTCGGAGTGATGGTCGAGCGCACCATAACCGATTCAGTCGAGGTGCTCAAGAGGCGGGAAGTCGAAGAGGCCCGGCGACTGATTGCCGCCGATTCCGAGATAAACCGGAGGCGCTACTCAATCGAGTCTGAAACCCTTGTTCTTATAGCCCGGCAGCAGCCGATGGCTAAGGACCTGCGCACCCTGGCAGCCATACTGGAAATCGTCACCGAGTTGGAAAGGATCGCCGATTATTCGAAGGGGATCGCAAAGATTGCGGTCGAGCTCGGGTCAAAACCTCCGATAAAGCCGCTGGTGGATATTCCGCGAATGGCCGCGCTGGCTTCGGACATGCTCCACAGAGCGCTTCTGTCCTTCATTGACAGAGACGTCAAGGCGGCGTACTCGATCCCTGCCGAAGACCGGCAAATAGATGATCTTTATGACCAGATATACCGCGAGCTGATGACTTACGTCCTGACCGACCCAAGAAACATCGACGGTGTAAGCCACCTGATGTGGGTCGCCCACAACCTGGAACGCACCGCCGACCGCGCGGTCAATATTTGCGAGCGCGTAATCTTCACGGTGACCGGCGAACTGATCGAATTTGACGATCTGGACCAGGACCCGCCTGAAACGCTAAAAACTTGAGTCATCCACTAGCCACAGAGGCATAGAACACACCGGGGAAACAATAGGCACCGAAGTCTCCACGCCTCGAGGAGCGCGAAGATTCTCCGTGCCCCCGCGGTGAATCACGCCTTTGCTGTTTCGCTCTGCTTTTCGTTCCCGCCGATCCAGTACGGATGCATAAGGTCCTCGAACACGGACAGGGCAGCCTCGGTTCCCTGTCCCATTGCAGTCACGATCTGTTTGTAGCCCCCTTCGACGTCTCCTGCGGAATATATTCCCGGAATATTTGTTCTGTGATTGGAGTCGTGTGTTATGAAGCCATCCGGACCCAGTTCAATTCCCAGCTTTTTTGCAAGATCGACCGAAGGCTCATATCCGATCGCGACAAAAACTCCCTGCACCGGGAATGGATAGGTCAAACCGGTTCTGTGGTTTCGCAGAATGACTTCACTTACCTTTTCCTTTCCCTTTATTTCTACCACTTCGGTGTCCCAGAGGACTTCAATGTTGTTGGAGAAAATATTTTTGGCCAGATGCTCCTGTGCCCTCAGGCTGTTCCGTCTGTGCACCAGGGTTACACCCACATCGATATTGTGGAGAAAGAGGGCCTCGGTCACTGCGCTGTTGCCGCCCCCGACCACGATCACCCTCTTGCCCTTGAACAGCGGTCCGTCACAGGTTGCGCAGTAACTCACGCCCCGGCCGGCGAAGAGCATCTCACCGGTGACGCCGAGATTCTTGTAGTTGGCCCCCGTAGCGAGGATGACCGCTTTAGCGAGAAACTTTCTCCTACTGGTCTGAACCTCTGCCGCAGGTCCCGGTTTAATGCCGACGACCTCCTCCCCCTGGAATATCTGCACATACTCCAGAGCGTGGCTCACCAGAATATCGACAAGCGTTTTTCCCGGCACCCGTGTAAAACCGGGATAATTCTCCACGATGGGCGTGGCAGCCACCTGCCCTCCGAGGGGCCCCCGTTCGATCACCGCGGTCTTAAGTCCGCTGCGCACGGCGTAAATGCCGGCGGCAAGGCCGGCCGGTCCCCCACCCACGATAACCACGTCAGTTTCGATTACCTCGGCGTCTACTTCGGGGATGAAAACAGTCTGCTGTTCAAGCTTTTGAAGCGAGAGCAGAAACAGTTCCTCTGTCTGTGCTCCATAGGCAATGAGTATATCGTTTGCAAAGGTCTGCGGGACGCTGAAGGCGGAGTAGCGATTCGCGGTTTCCTGATTTGACTGGATATCTATTATCTCAAGTGAGACGATCTCCGGTCTTTCGATGGCCGCCTTCACCGCATTGATCGCCTGGTCAGGACAATAAGGGCAGGTCGGACTGACGAAAACCTTGACTTCTCTCTTTGAACTAATCCTTTTGAGAACCTTCTGGGACTGCTCGCTCAGATTGCCAGTCCGGAAGCCGAGCAGCAGGATCATTCCGACCAGGGTCCTGGCTTCTTCTCCAAAGGGGACCCCAAGATAGCGAATTGAATATCGCTCCGGATCGAAAATTAGTGTGGGTGAACTATTCACACCGTACTTCTTTGCTTCCGTCCCGTACAGGTCGAACTCGCTAAGCTCTACTTTATTTGAGATTTTATTGAAGCTGTTAAGCAGGTCTCGCGCCGTCTGATTGAGAACATCGTTCTGGCCCTTTTCGGTAAAGAGCATCACAGTAACCTTGTTGGGGAGCGCATTGAATGCAACCCTGAGATTCTCCTCGACTTGGCTTCCCAAAAAGGGATCTTGCTGATTTTCTGGTCTCTTTTCCGGCATTTTTCCCCCTATTCGAATTTTGATACGTTCGAGTTTGCCCCCAA
>JBEKXG010000160.1:0-16637 GCA_049512295.1 Syntrophobacteraceae bacterium | reverse complement strand
GGTACTGTCTGTTATTTTGCCTGGCGCTCTGCCTGGCAGCCGCTGTCTTCCTCAATCCGTTTGTCACGGCCAGGGCGCATGCGCAGCAAACTGCCGCCGCAGATAAAACACCGGGGCAGATAAAATCATCATGCCCCGAAATCAATTGGAAGAGTTCGAAGGAATTCACGGCATCGATTCAGTCCTGCCGAAAGAATGAGGAAACCAAATATCTCGAAGAGCGGTACAGCAGAGCCATGGTCCTGATAAACAACAAAGACCTGGTGCGTGACAGGGAAATCAGGGCGTTCCTTCTCACACCCCGCGAAAAGTTCTGCCGCCAATGGAACCTGTCACGGGCGTACGATCACGCCTATCTCGACATTCATTACGGCGTTACTATCTCAGGGCCTCACCTCGTGGGCAGGATGACTTCCGCCCTGGACGTGCAGCCCGGCGACAAGGTTTTGGAGATCGGCACCGGTTCCGGCTACCACTCGGCAATGCTCTCCAATCTTACAGACAAGGTTTATACGGTCGAAATCATAGACCCTCTGGAAAAAGAAACCGACAGGATCTATGAACAGCTCGCCAACTCGGGTTATTCAGAGTATGCGAACATAAAGAGGAAATCCGACGACGGCTATTACGGGTGGGAGGAGTATGCGCCATTCGACAAAATTATCGTTACCTGCGGGATCGACCACATTCCGCCGCCCCTATTGAAGCAGTTGAATATGGGCGGCGTGATGATAATCCCGGTCGGCCCGCCTGGAGCGCAGGTTATCCTGAAGGTTTCGAAAAACCACGACGCGCAGGGAAATATCGTAATCTCCAGAGAAGACATATACCACGGAAGGAAAAAGGAAGCTTTCGTCCCGCTTACAAATAAAGAAGGTGGGACTCATTTTAAATGATCGAAGAGCAAAACGGTCCACCGAATCGGCCTAAAGTCCAGTACCTGGCCCTGGCCCTCATCTCAGGCTCTGTTCTTGCGTACGAACTTTTCGTGATGAGAGTTTTTGCCTGCGCCGGATGGTCTCATTTCGGCTCCCTGGTTATCAGTATCGTTATGCTGGGGTTCGGAGTATTTTCTACGATCCTATGCGTCAGAAAAGACTTTTTCCAGAAAAGACTCCTCTTCTGGGTGAAGCTTTCGCTGCTCCTCCTCGGTCCTTCCATGGCGGTGTGCAACGCCCTTGCACAGCGGATAGATTTCAATCCCATTTTTCTCCTCTCAGACCCGAATCAGAAATACCTGCTCGCCTCATATTTCTTGATCTATCTCTTTCCCTTCCTGCTGGGCGCGATGTTTCTCGGCCTGATTTTTCTACTCAAAAGAGAGGATTTCGGGACGGCCTATTTCTCCAACATGGCCGGGTCTGCGCTGGGCGGGGCGGCGATTCTTCTGGGCATGTATCACCTGATGCCCGCGAATCTGCTCCTGGTTCCGCTCGCGCTCTGGCTCCCCGGAGTTTTGTTGTGGTTTGGCGCTCAGTCCGAAAAGAGGGCTTCTTACGTCCTGATTACTTTCTCAGCCATCCTTTCTGTTTGGTGTTCACTGTCGATGGACCAGGTCAAAGTCTCCCAGTACAAGGCTGTAAGTTATGCCCGGCAGTTTCCGGATTCTCGGCGAGTCGCCCTGCGGGTTAGCCCCTTCGGGGTCCTTGAAATATACTCCAGCTCGTATTTCCATTTTGCTCCCGGCCTCAGTGACAATGCGATGGCGTACCTGGAGGAAATGCCCCGAAACGCCTTTCTCGGGATGTACATAGACGGCGATGGTCCAATGGGCGTCATGAGGGGCATGACGGGGAAACACCTCGACTATTTCAACTTCCTTCCCATGTCGATGCCGTTTTTACTTAAAACCGATCCTGAAGTTTTGGTCGTCCAGTTCGGCGGGGGGATATCGACCGGCATGGCGCTCAAGATGGGGGCCAAAGATGTGACCGTCGCCGAAGGAAATCCACTCGTCGTCAAGGCGGTGCGGGATGACTCTTTCGTCAGCAATTTTACGGGACACATACTAAACAATCCGAAGGTCCGCCTTATCGAAAACGACGGAAGGATTTATGTCAGACAAACAGAGAAAAAATTCGACCTGATCGACATAAGTCTTGCCGATTCAACCGGTCTTTCCATGCCCGGAGGCTCATCTATCCAGGAGAAATTCACCTATACCTCCGAAACCCTCTTTGACTGCATGAAAGCTCTTCGGGACAATGGTATTCTTTCAATAACCGTCTGGAACAGGGAGGATCCGCCCAAATCGACCCTGAAGCTCGCCGCGACGCTCACAAGCGCGGCGCTGAGGTCCGGGCCGGATGGATTGGCGAACCGGTTTTTTGCCGCCCACAATTATCTCTCCACGTTTACGGTCCTGTATAAGAAAGATGGCTTTACCGCCGAACAAACCCGGACGTTGCTCGATTACTGCGCGCGCATGAGTTTTGAGCCTGTGTACTATCCAAACGCCGATTTTGGACGGGTTGATTCTCAAAAGGTCCTCGATCAATACAGGACGGCCTTTTTCGAACCGCAGGACGGGGTAGCCGCCTCCAGCGACGAGACCAGCCCCTCGATGGGAGACTTGTACCGGATGGCGCTTGGCTATGTATTCCGGGGAAATTACAGCGCTGTTCAGTCAAGGTATATATTCGATTTCGAGCCTTTGACCAATGACCGCCCTTATTTCGCGGGTTACACGAAGTCCTGGGGCCTTTCGCTGATCCTCGAAAGGCTGGATTCCCTCAGCGATGAGTGGGGATATCTCCTGGTCTGGGCCACCCTGTTGCTCTCCTGCTTTTTCGGTCTTTTGCTCCTGGCCATTCCGGTTCTGTCCGGATGGCGGGCCATTTTTTCCAGGGAACCGGGAAAGATGGCGATAATTATATATTTCATCTGTCTTGGCATCGGCTACATAGCGGTCGAGATAGCTTATATCAGCAAATGCATCATCTGCCTGGGGAACCCGGCCTTCTCCTTTTCCGTCCTTGTAACCGGCATGGTGCTGTTCTCCGGCGTGGGCAGCTATTTTTCCGGCAAACTGCTCTCACGCGCCGCAAGCATCGTCCCTGTCTTTTGCGCTGCAATTGCCGCCATCCTGATTTTTTATGCTTTCGATCTGGAACGCATCCTGAGCATAGCCGGCGTCTGGCCCTATGCGGCAAAAGTGCTATTTTGCCTCGTCCTCCTCCTTCCGCTTGCGTTCCTGCTCGGTTTTCCATTCGCAATGGGCATGACGGTCCTGTCAAAAGCGGGACGCGAGCATTTCTTTGTCTGGGCGTGGGGCATAAACGGTTCTTTTTCCGTGGTTGGCTCCGTAATGGTTCCCGTAATTGCAGTCAACTGGGGCTTTTTTCATCTCCTTGTCCTCTGTGCGGCGCTCTACCTGACAGCAATTCCCTGCTTTCTGAATTTCCTGGTCCGCAGACCTGCGACCGTGGCGGGGTCCTTGCTTCTTCCGGTCTGTGTTCTCCTGGCGAGTATCTCGCCGGGCCGTGCAGAGGCGGCGCAGGACGGGCGAGCGGAAAGCCTCGGTTTTGTCGCGCCAATGACCGGCGCCCCTTTCCCCTATGATGGGAACTACGCTGATTCCGAGCAGAGTTTCTTCGACCGGGTGGACCCAAAGACGGGAGAACGATTCCATACAAACCGCTACGGACAACGCTTTTCCGAAACTGAACACTACAGCGACAGCAGCGTATTTTTCCATCTCCCGCCCAATTTCAGCCCGGAAAGCCCTTTTTTGTTACTGGTTTTTTTCCACGGCCTCAACAGCGACATTCACAAGACCGACCGCGAGTACCTGATCTCCGAACAGGTTGACTGTTCAGGAAAGAATGTAATCCTGATCATGCCTCAACTTGCAAAAAACGCCGCCGACTCCAGCCCGGGCAAATTTTTCAAACGCAATGCCTTCAGCAGCTTCATGCTCGAGGCGGCTGAAATTATCGGGTCCAGGATAGGCCGGAAACACCTCCCTGCTCTTCTCGCTGCGCCTATTCTGCTTTCTGCTTTCAGCGGAGGATACAAGTCGGCGGCCTATGTCCTGGACCGGGGAGGCGAGCGCCGGCGTATCAGGGGCGTCTTCCTGATGGATGCGCTCTACGAGGACCTGGACAAGTTCGGCAAATGGATAAGGGACGGAGCCAAGAGTCAGTTTTTCGTCGCGCTCTACACTCAGGGGATTGAAATGAACGCGAGTGAACTGGCTGGCCGGCTTTCGGAACAGGGGATAAAAGTTGGTTGGAGTTGGCCCGATTCTATTGTCCCCGGCAGCGTGAACCTGATCAGAAGCTCGAACGAACACCTGATGGCGCCGCTCCTCGGACCCCCGCAGCAGCCCATTTCACATTTCATCGGCATTCTTGACAGCAGACTTTTCGAAGCGCCTTGAAGTGGAGTTCGAATACCTGGTTTGAGGAGGCACGGAGGAGCTTTCTGGACGACTTGACACGCATAGACCCAACTGGAAAATCTCCATCCGATATAGAACTGGAGTGGTTCAGAAACGTCTATCGGGGTGATTTGCCTCAGCTCACCACAAGGGCCGTCCTGATGGGGTGTTTGCTGGGCGCCCTCATGAGCCTGTCGAACCTCTTCGTTGGCCTGAAAACCGGGTGGGGCCTCGGGATAGCAATAACTGCCTGCATCCTGTCCTTCACCCTCGGCGCCCTTCTCCGGCGCACAGGACTCCTTAACTCCAACCTCTCGATTCTCGAAAACAACTGCATGCAGTCAGCCGCCAGTTCGGCGGGATACTCGACCGGCAGCACGATGGTCAGCGCGGTAAGCGCCCTGCTTCTCATTCAGGGCCATCACATGCCTTTCTGGACATTAATGGCATGGACAGTCCTGCTCGCGGTGCTTGGCGTTTTCCTGGCCATTCCGATGAAGAGACAGATGATAAATGTGGAACAACTCCCCTTTCCGAGCGGCCTTGCAGCCGCCCAGATACTGCGTTCTCTTTACGCCGAGGGAGAGGCGGCCTCCAGGAAGGCGAAAAGCCTTGGGATAGCAGGCGCATTAGGCGGCACGGTGGCGTTTCTGAGAGAAAACACACTGTCCTGGTGGCCGAGCTACCTGAAGCTGCCGGAGATGATCGAATTTCCCGGCATGCTCGCTGGAAAGAGCCTGGCGTCCTGGACAATTTCCTTCGAGTTCAGTGCTATCATGGCAGCGGCTGGAGCGATAATAGGAATGAAGGTGGCCTGGAGCATGCTGGCGGGAGGCATCCTGAACTATTTTTTTATCGCTCCCTATATCTACGAAAGGGGGATAATCCCGGGACCGGGGTACAAAAACATAGTCTCCTGGAGCCTGTGGGGCGGGACTGCCCTTATGGTTACCTCCGGTCTCCTCACTTTCTGTTTCCAGTGGAAGACGGTGTGGAGAGCCATTGCCGGTACGGGACAAATTTTTCGGTGGAAGACTGTGAAGAGCGCAGACAAGGGACGGCCGGATTCCGAATTGAGGGAAATGGACGAAATAGAGGTGCCGGGAAGCTGGTTCGCGGCCGGTCTGGCCGTTTCCGGCGTCGGGATAGTGGCGGTCCAGGTGTTGGGGTTTTCGATCACATGGTGGATGGGGGCACTCTCCGTCATAATGACTTTCTTTCTGTCCGTCGTAGCGTGCCGCGCGACGGGAGAAACCGACATAACGCCGATCGGCGCAATGGGGAAAATCACTCAGCTATCCTACGGAATCATCGCCCCCTCGCATATCACGGCAAACCTGATGACGGCAGGCGTAACGGCGGGAGCGGCCGCTTCTTCCGCCGACCTTCTGACTGACCTCAAGTCAGGCTATCTTCTCGGCGCCAATCCGAGGAAGCAGTTCATAGCGCAGTTTCTGGGCGTCTTTGCAGGAGCGGCGGTAATCGTACCTGCTTTCTACCTTCTGGTACCCACGCCGGAAGTTCTGGGCGGCGAGAAATTTCCCGCTCCAAGCGCTCAGGTGTGGAAAGGAGTGGCCGAACTCCTGGCCAACGGGATATCCAGCCTGCACGGTTCAGCAAGAATTGCGCTTGTCATCGGGGCAACTGTCGGGGCGCTGCTTTCGGCGCTGGATCGCGTGTGGCCGTCGCGAATCCGATCCCTCCTCCCTTCGGCGATGGGCTTGGGGCTTGCGTTCGTAATTCCCTTCTGGAATACGCTCTCTATTTTCCTGGGGGCGCTTGTAGCGTCGTTGGTGCGCAAGACCCGCATGCAGGGATATACCATCCCGGTGGCCGCGGGGATGATAGCAGGGGAGAGCCTGATCGGCGTGCTGATCGCGCTGTTTTCAGCCGTTGGGGCCGGCTGATCCGATTAGAATTTATGATGATTCATACCGATTCGCCCGGCGGAGCCTGGAGATTTGGTATCAGGCGCTTAACTCGGCATTGTCAGAGGCGGTTTGGCGCCGAAAGATGAAGATGGCGCACAGGACCACGGCGCCCGCCGCAAGGAATAGCGCCGGGAATCCCGCAAGCTCGCCTACATAGCCGAGGATTATCGATCCGACGAACGCCCCGCCGTCTATGCTTCCGGTGTAGGCCCCCGTGATCTTTCCCCTGATAGCCTGTGGTTCCCCCCGGATGGCATAGGCGTGCAGCGCCGGGTAGAGTAGCCCATGACCGCATCCGGTCATCAACCCCGAAAAAAAGAGCATGCCTTCTCCCTTCATGAGCACGAGCAACATCAGCCCCCCGCCTGTGAGTGAAAGCGAGTATGGTATGATTTTATCTTCGCCCAGCCGGTCAACAAAATTTCCTCCCACCAGCCGGGTAACGATCGCGGCGGCCGAGTACGCGATGTAATAGAGCGATATGAAGGAAATCCGTCTTTGGCTCGCATACGGCGATACAAAACCGTTTACGGCAGCCAGCCCGAACCCGAAAAACAGGGCTATGGCGGCTATCATGAAAACCCGTCTTTTCTGGAGGACCAGGAAAAAGGAAGATTCTGCGGGTCTGACCACGTGAACGTAGGTCTCCTTCAGCGGATACTGGATTATCAGGCCCACACAGGACATCGCTGCGGCAACGATGAACAGAATGTCGAATCCCGCCCTGTGGATGAGGATCTCCGCTATCACCGGACCGAGAGCGGTCCCCGCAAGCCCGGATATCCCAAACATCCCGAGTCCTCCGTTCAGGCGCTCCTTGGGGATTATGTCGGCGATATAGGTGAATGCCGCAGTAATGCAAATGGCGAATCCAACCCCGTGAACCACCCGCACAAGGATTAGAGGAAGGTAAAAACTATCGAGGGCGCCTCTGAAAAAAAGGTATGCAAGGGGCATGAGGGTCATGATCAGAGAGCCTGCCGCATAGCTTTTCTTCCTGCCGATCCTGTCTATCATATCTGAAATCCAGGGTCGGCACAGGACCGAAGACAGAGCGAAAGCTCCCATAATGATGCCGATGTCAACCTGATCTCCGCCATGGGCGGTGACGAAGAGAGGAAAAAGGAAAAAGGTCCCGAAGCTGGCGAGGCACGAGAGATTGGCTAAAGCCATGGCAAAAAAGGTTCGAGAAAAAACCATCGGAAAAGCCGGGTCCTGTTTTCGAAATCAGCGCCTGACCGCGCAGGCGGCGTACGGTTCGCCAATATTATATTCTGTTGTGATTAATGAAAAGTGGTTTTGGACAAATAAACCTCGGCTATTTCACGATAAACCGCAGATTCGTAGAAAGTACTTACATTAGTGTCCATCCGGAAACCCTGGATAAGACACTAGGAGTTTCCGATTCGGAAAGGAGGTATTTTTCGTCCTGGCAAGGAAATACTAGGAGTTTCCGATTCGGAAAGGAGGTATTTTTCGTCCTGGCAAGGAAATCGAGGGGTTGCGCGGAGGCGTACAAGAAATCCACGCTCTGCGAGGTAAGCCCGAAGATTGACACCGCCAGGGCGAAAAAGAACCCTTTCCGGACGGAAACTACATTAATTCCGAAGGCAGGCAGGTACACTGCCAACATCAACCAATCATGGGGATGCGAATGGAAAGCAAAACAAACCGGGACAATTCCCGTCAAAAAATTGATTTCTATACTCTGGTCGCCCCGTTTTACGACATCCTTGTGGGGCCGTTTCTCAGGCCCGCGCGAAAAGATATACGCCGGGGCGCCGAGGCTGAAAAGTGCCGCCGCATTCTGGACGTGGCGTGCGGGACCGGTGAGCAGGCAATAGTGCTTGCGAAGGCAGGGAGCGATGTCACCGGAATAGACCTCTCACCGGCTATGCTCGGAGTTGCGCGCCGGAAGAGCCCTCCTAACGTTGCATACTTTCTCGGCGATGCTAAAAACCTGCCTTTCGGCTCCGGGTCTTTCGACTGCGTAACTATCAGCCTGGCTTTACACGAAATGGCGCCTCAGACGAGGATGGAGGTCACAGGTGAAATGTTGAGGGTCCTGGCCGCGGGTGGAAAACTAATCGTCTTCGACTACGCTGCCCTCCAAAACTGGAGACATGCTTCCGGCCTGGCTCTTTTGGGTCTTCTGGAAAGAATAGCTGGCGGAGAGCACTTCAGAAATTTCGTACGGTTTACACGGATGGGAGGGATCGATCACTTTCTAAAAGCGTTTCCGCTGAAGGTCATCCGAAGCAGGAGTTATTTCCTGGGGGCACTGCGGCTTGTTCTTTCGAAAAAGAGGCAGTGAGAAATCCAAGGAATTAATCGCTGAAGTCCTCAATTCGTTATCAGACATTTCAAGAGTGTGAATCAGCCCGTTGCGCAGGAGAAACGGCGGGCGTCGCGAGATGGCCTTTCAGTTCATCGGCTTCCATTGTCCACTGGTAGCCGATCCTTGCTGCAACGTTGAACAGGAGCGGGCTTTTTACGTGAAAGCGCATGGAGCGTTTTTCCCGATCGAATGAGACTATGTTAAGGATGACCAGATCGTCATCGTTTGTTAGTTTGATCAGCTTTTTTTTCGCATCCGGCACCGTGTATACCAAGCCGAGAAAATCAGGGGCACAGACCACGAAAGCCACGGACGGCTCCTCAACCGACTGGAGCCACTGGAAGGGGCCGTTTTTGTATTCCAGCAGGACATAGTTCCTAAGTTCTTCGAACCCGGGGACCCCCCAGGGGAAAGTGATCAGTTCTTTTTCCGCTACATCTATTACTCCGAAACGGTTCGTATTAACCTGCATGAAAGCTCCTCGAATTATGCTTTCCGGGAATCATTCCCGGTCAGGGGGACCGCCTTGCCGACCGACGGTGTAGACGTCGAGCAGACTTTCGAATTCCTCCTTGCCAATAAGCGCCGCAGCCCTGTTCTCCTTCTGAATTTTCCTGTAAAGCTCTTCCCTGTATATAGGAATGTGCGCAGGGCTTTTAATTCCCACTCTCACTTTGTTCTGATCGATTGAGGTGATTATGACCTCTATATCATCACCGATCAGAATTGACTCACCCGTTCTTCTGGTTAGTATGAGCATAGAGTTTTCCGCCTCTTTGATAGTATCGGCCCCCCGGGCCGAGCTCTTAAGTGTTTTCGCAGTTCATATCAGGCCAATACCCCGGAGTGAAACTGAAAAATCGCTTTTTGCAGCTTGATAATATATAGTTATTATCTATTTTACGATGCCCAACTGCGTGCGCGACCCATAATTTTACAGGAACTCCGGATTCATGGTTCCCGAAGCTTTTTCAGAAACCGATTTCCGCCTGCTCGGGCTTGAACCCGGCTCGAAGCCCTCTGAAGTCAGGCAGGCTTATCGGGCGCTTGTCAAGAAATGGCACCCGGATCGCCACCATTCTAAACCCTACGAGACCCGAGCGCTTGCCGAGAAAAAGTTCAGGGAAATCGACGAGGCTTACAGGCGCATTTCCCGGGGCTGGGCGAAAACTCCACACATCACGGAGCGTGGAAATTGCCGGGCCGCAAGCCCCGGGATCGCCCCTCATGCCCAACGGCAGGCCAAAACACAAGCTCGCGCGGCCACCGCTTCCCGGAGCCGGCCCGGAATCGATTTCCGGCCCTTTTTCAGGGCAAAGATCGTCTTGCCTGCCTTACTATTAACGGCAGCCATTTTCATTTTAACACAACTTCCCTCGTTTCTTCCGGATACAGCGGTCAATACGGAAACTCACAACCCACGAATCGCCGAAGACTCAACCGGGGACAAAAACCCAAGCAGCCTCGGGCCATCGGAAGTTTTGGTGGGTCCGCAAGCATCGGGCGATCTTGCGCCCTCCCCTGCCCCGGTTTTGCCCCCTGCCCTCCTCCAGCCTCAGCCCGAGCCGCCGAGCCCTTTTTTCACCCTGGGATCGACTACATCCGAGGTGCTCTATATCCAGGGACCTCCCTCCAGGGTCCAGGGCCAAACCTGGACATACGGCCTTTCTGAGATACAGTTCAGAAACGGACGCGTCTGGGCGTTCAACAACTTCGACGGGTCGCTGCGGGTGCGCATGCGGCCGGGAATCTCCAATGATCGCCAAATCCCGGCTCACATCACGATCGGCTCGAGTGAGGAGGATGTCCTGCTCGTTCAGGGGACCCCCACGCGGGTCGATGGCGGCAAGTGGTTTTACGGCTTTGCCGAACTTGTGTTCAAAAACGGGCGGGTTGCGGAATACGACAACTATTTCGGCAGCCTTAGAGTGCGTCTCCTGCCTTCCGCTCCGACCGGCCCCGAGCCGCCGGGAAATTTTTTCACAATCGGTTCCACACCGGACGAAGTCCTTGCCATTCAAGGAACGCCTACCTCTATCCATGGAAATCGCTGGTCCTTTAATTTTGACGTTGTCTCTTTCCGGGACGGTAAGGTCCATTACGTGACCAACGCCGATGGGACCCTTCGTTTCATTGCGCCGGAAAAAACCAGTGACGCTGAGGGACCGTGACGCAATGTTTCCGCGCTGAACGGTCAGGATCGTGAGGGCGCCATGCTGATGGACAAAATCTACAGGGGCGAGTTTGACATCGGGCTTTTGCGGGTTGGCGCCCCGAGATTGGACGAGCGGAAGGTGGGCCGGATTCTTGAGCGATATCGGGATATTTTGAAAGATTACCCGCCCGGCAAGCTCGAGGCTGAGGGCGCACTGCCCGCCGATCTCCTGCGCAAAATGGGCGAGAGCGGATTTTTCGGTCTGGATATAGAAACCGGGTACGGAGGCCAGGGTCTCAACCTGCATGAATACCTGGAAGTGGTCGATGAGATGGTCAAACTCGACATCTCGATTGCAATCACGTTTCTCGCGCACCTCTCGATAGGGATAAAAGCAATCCAGCTTTTCGGGACCGAAGAGCAGAAACGCAAATACCTTATCCCGGCGGCATCAGGGGATATGATCTTTGCCTTCGCTCTCACTGAACCCAATATCGGCTCGGACGCTCAGCACATAGAAACGACTGCCCTCGTGGGCCTTGACGGCGCCGATTATGTGCTCAACGGACATAAAACCTACATTACAAACGCCAATTATGCGGGCGGCATGACCGTTTTTGCGCAACTCGACCAGAAGCGGTCCGGGTTTATGGGGGCATTTATAGTCGAGACCGGCTGGGAGGGAGTGACGGTCGGAAAAGAAATGCCTAAAATGGGTCTCAGGGCCAGCTCGACCGCCGCTATACACTTTAACGGCGTCCGAGTTCCGAAGGAGAACCTCATCGGCATGCCTGGAGACGGCTTCAAAATAGCCATGTCAGTGCTCAATCACGGCAGGCTTGGGCTGGGGGTAGCTTCGACAGCACTGATGAGAGTTTCGGCCGGTGACATGCTGAAAAGGGCTTCCTCGAGGATTCAGTTTCAGGTTCCGGTCAAGAGCTTCCAACTCGTCCAGGAAAAGATCGTGCGCGCTGAGGTAGGCAAGGCGGTCAGTTCGGCAATGAACCGGTTCGTTGCCGGAGTTCTGCAGAGTGAGCCGCTTTCCGGCGCAGCCATCGAGACCTCACACTGCAAGCTTTTTGGCACCACGCGAGCATGGGAGGCCGTCTATGAGGCTCTCCAGGTGGCGGGCGGCGCGGGATATCTGAAAACTCTGCCTTATGAGAAGCGGATGCGTGATTTCAGAGTGGCGACCGTTTTCGAGGGAACCACCGAGATACACTCGGTTTACCCTGCGCTTTCGGGCATGCGCCAGATCGCAAAGCGGCTGAAAGAATCGGGCCGCTCGACCCTCGGGCTTGCCCTCGATCTGGTGAAGCTTCTTGTGAGAGGCGAGAAATGGCCGCCCGGCTTCGAGAACAAAGTAATGCGCAAGGCGCTGTCCGAGGCTAATAGAAGCGCGAAAGCCGCGAGAATCCTCCTCCTGAGCGGGCTGCTGCTCTATGGCAGGGAAATAGCCCGGGGACAGACAGGGAACAGGGAATTTCTGCTTCGCCGCATTACGACCCTTTCTCTATATACTTTCGGAATTCTCGCCCTGCTCTCCCGGGCCGATCAAGAGCAGAGGGCAGACGGGCTTGAACCGGAGGACCTGCGAATACTGGAATGTTTCGTTGCGGAAGCAAAAGAGGCGCGCAGGCAAAACAGCCGACTGTTCGATTCCCAAAAAGAAAGACTCAATTCAGCTCTGTTTCGCGAGATGGTTGAATCGGGTTCGGCGGTCGCGGGTCGCGGGTCATGAGCCGCGAGTCAAAGGTCTGTACCAGGTCGTTCTCACCACGAAGGGCTTGACCGTAGTTCAACGATTTAGTTTTGGGACAACGGCAGAACAAGTTCATCGTGGGCAAGCGCCGTTTCGCGGTTGACTCAGGCAGGGTGCTTTGCTATTATGAAAGTTCACCGGAAGCGCCCGTAGCTCAGGTGGATAGAGCGTCGGACTTCGAATCCGCAGGCCGCAGGTTCGAATCCTGCCGGGCGTACCAATGAATATTGCATCCGGGCCGCTAGCTCAACGGTAGAGCAGCTGACTCTTAATCAGGAGGTTCGGGGTTCGAGACCCTGGCGGCCCATTTAGAAAATCAATGGCTTACAGCGTAAATAACTGTAAGCCTTTTTCTTTGTGTCACCAATAAGTCACCAGTATCCATCCAGTAGGTTCCCTCCCTTTTGGCAGATTTTGGAAAGCTTTCTCACACGGGTTCTTGCAGCAATAAAGCCAATGCACCCTTTCTGCAAGTTCGCCGGTGCGAAAGGCCGTCACGCAGGCAGTCGCGAGCCTTAAGGGTTCCAGGCAGGCCCTTTAGATTCGAATCGTTCCCACGCCTTCTGATAATGCCCTCGACAACGTGCCATTCGTAGACAAGGTAGGGGTCGGTCTGGCCATCAGCGGCAAGCATATCTTCGTAATTGCGCGTCAATATATTACCCACCGCCATCGCCGTGAGAAACCTCGGATGCGACATCCGCTCACGCATGCCCGGAATCAGCTTCAGCGCTAAAACATCGGCCATTGCATAAAGTCCCGGAGGGTCAATGGCCCCTTCGGAACTCGTCACGGGGTCGTAACCGGATAATTTGGGGAAATGTATGCCGGTCATTCCTCGTTGGATTTCCTTCCATCTTCAATCACGCAGCGCCCATATGTATGGTTACACCGTCGCTGGACTTCTCGCAATCCGTTCATCATTAGGTTATTCTATAATTCGAAAACCGGAGCGATGAATTTTCCCGATAGACACTGATTCAAGATTACTGTAATTTCACCGTATTCGCATAAAGATATTTCCTGCCTTGCACCGCCCCTGTTCTTGGGAGGCAACATGAAAAATTTCAGATTACTGTTCATAATGGCTTTACTGGTCGGATTAGTCTCAACCGCCCACGCCCGGGAAACAATTAATCTCGATAACCCATATCCGAATCAGGTTTTCACTGTGCTGATCCGGGGGTCGGACAGAGGAAAGTTCGAGAAGCCGCCTGAAACACTCTTTTCCGGGAAAGAGATTTGTGTCTCGGGGATGATACAAAGCTATCAGGACCGCCCGGAGATCATTGTGAAGGAGCCATCACAGATAAAAATGAAATAGACCGGATTTTCTCCATGAGCATTGGAAATGCGGAAGGTCGTTATGAGTAGATGGATTTCGAATCTTGCTTCAAGGATGAAGGACAGCTTGAGAAACAGGATCGGAAAAGTCAAACCTTCACTCAAAAAACATGTGCCATCCCTAAAAAAGTATGCCTCACCGATAGTGACTATTGATTTGAGCAGGAGAGTCACAGGTGACCTGCCTGCAAATGTTAGAGAGGGGTTATTTACCAGGATTGAGATACGTTTGACCAGATGGTCCATTATTCTTCTGGCGGTCATTGCACTTATTTACATCCTTCCGCAGCACATACGGGAGCTTTTTGAGCCCGCTAGATCACCATCCGTCACGCCACAGGCTATTTCAGAGTCCGAGTACCAAAAGAAAACGACTTCTCAGAAACCCGACATGACAAAACCGGGATCGGCACAGGGTGTGTCGATTAAAATGGAACAACCAGGGAATCTCATTGACCCGGAGTTCTCGATTACCCTTCTTGAAGAAAATCAGAGCAGTGGACTAAGACTTTGCATTGTCAATAAAAATCCTTCCGCGACTTCCACTCTGAGAAATGGGGATAGTTTCAAAATAATCTTTCCACCTGAATGCGGTCGAATTAGCTTAATCCCTAATAGCATTGTAGTTAAATCGTCAATACTTTCTCCAACAGACTTTCAGACTACCATCAATTCTAATCAGGTATATTTAACCTATATCGGACGAGATAAAACATTTCTCCCGTTGGATAGTTGTTGCTTTGACGTTACTCCCGATACATTCTATGGTTTCAAATCAGGGTATATTCACTTTAGTGCATCGGGCGTCGGGATAATAAATAACCCGCCTATTCATTTGGTTTTGCCTTCAGCCTTAATCTCCAAAAACGTTGCCAGATCGAAGACGATTAATTTTAAAGAGGACTATAAACGATATATTGGGTCATATTATCCGCCTAAACCGCATAAGAAATTAGCAAAAATCAACTCTAAAAAGCAAAGGGCTAAACCAGTTACGAAAAGTGGATCTCATCGAAAAGATGGGACGCACGTTAAACCGATTGATCGGAATGATGCAAAGAAAAGTGCCAAAGACAAGAAGAAAGCCAAAAAACGGCAGCACAGCTAATTGTGCCAAGGAGATCGGTTGATTTACGTGAACAGAACCGGCTCTTGTGAGCCACAGTCAAGGAGAGATTGTAAATGAGCCGTTCCAGGTTGAGATCGTTGCTTTTCATGCTGTTTCTCCTGACTCCAACTCTCTCTCATGCTTGGCATGACGAAACGGGAGCATTCCCAAACTCTTAACGGGAATCCTCTCCGGGATGCCCTTCACCATCCCGAGCATAGAGCTTCAGTTGATCCCGTTGTCTATACCGTTTCATGATTCTATCGTATGTGCCGTTATACTTGGCACACCTCAGCTTCAAAATGTTATTGGCATTGGAGGGATACCACCAAGCTCCCGACCGCTTTAACCTGACATGACTGATGAACTTGTTCGAACTTTCTATGGCGCCGCTGCTGACATGGAATCCCCCTTGCCTTGCAGCTCCGTAATCGAGCTTGTCTTTGTGTTTTGTCAGATATTGGAGCGTGGCCTCAATTTGCTTTCCGGCTTCCGGCGAGGTTGCGTTCATCCGTTTGATTCCGGCCAGGACGTGAGTCTTTTGATTATGAAATAGGCGCGTTAGCGTGGCATCAATCCATTCCTGCGCTTTCAGGGTGTTTTTCCCGTACTGGGCGTGGGCCAGTTCGTACAGATATTCAGCACAATGATAGTAGTCGAGCACCTGCTTGGCTGAGGGAAAGATCTCCTTGCAACGGTTCCAAATCCAGGCCGCTCCGTCGGCGACCACGCAGAGCCTCACACTATGTTGCGGAATCAACCCTGCCTCTTTGATCGTCTTGAGGGCTGTTGCGAGATTTTCATTGGTTCCGATCTGATGCCAGCTCAACAGATGGACAATCTCATGCGCATCAATCAGATAGAGCCTAAATCCTTTGACCTCCTTCCATTCGCCCTTGCCTCGTTTGGAATCTCTCGGAGAAGGCTCGGGGCGTGTGGGAGCATGTGCTCCATCGACCGCTAGCATCGCAACCGGGCGACGAAATCGCCCTTGCTTCAGTTCGGCGATCTTTCCTTCCACCTCTTCTTTGGTCGGACAAACATCGAGTATCTCCAGATCCGCGGCGATTTCACAAGCGCGCTCATGCATGTGATGGGCGCTGAGCTTTTCCCCGGTACACCGGCGATAGGTCTCTTCGGCGACCTCATAGGGCAGTTCGCTTGCCAGCCAGGTACCCAGGTCATCGACGTCATATTGCTTGGCCGATGCGGACAGCCCCAGAGCCTCATCCAGGGGATAAAATCCCAGGTGACAATCCACGCAGTAAAAGTAAGGCCTCAACAGGGAGAACCTCCCCGGATGTGTCTGAACCTCTCTTTTGTGTTTTCCACGAAATTTGAGTTTTTTCATGCACTTCGGACAATCGGAAAACTCTTGGTCCATCAGGTCGCCGTATTTTCTCTTAACAAATGCAAGCGTCAACTCGCCAAGGATCTCGGATTTGTTTTCAACCATTGCCCGAGTTATGTCCCAAAGCTTTTCCATCTCAGACCCGCCTTTGTCACCGGCGATCTGGAACTGCCCTAAAAACGTCAGCCTGAAAGTGCCGACTTATTCCCTCCATTTTCTTCCCAAAAATTCCTCATAAGGTCTTCTTCTCTTTGCTTTTTCTTCCTT